>CALMIT010000420.1 GCA_937864255.1 uncultured Saprospiraceae bacterium | reverse complement strand
TTAAAGTGCGTTCGCCTTTGCGCGAAAAGCGGCTGTTGGCTACTTTCAGATATTCCTCCCGCACCTCGATTTCGGTCATGCCGCTGCCGTTGTCTTCCACGATAATCGGATCGTTGGTAAAAGGCTCTGGTAGCGTGATGACGACTTTTTCGGCATCGGCATCGTAAGCATTATCCACTAATTCTTTGATAGCCAGTTCGGTAGAGCGGTAATTTTCACCCAGGAGGGTGGCCAGGCGTGGATCTACTTTAAAATGGGCGGTTTTAGGCATTGTCCTGTTTCTGTTTTTTGAAATTTTGTTATAAAAATGCGCGGCTCAAATATAGAAAATCCTCATTTAAAAACGGACTGAATTATTTGATGCTTTGCTTTCATTTTTACTAAAAAAAACAAAGCAAAATTCAATAAATAAAAATTTGTAGAAATCGAAATCAGCCATAGGGGCGCGTTCCGGCGGCAATAGCTTTGTATCAAAAAAGTCATGAAAAAAGCAATTTTGATTATCATTCTACTAAATGCGGCTTTTGTCGCTTCTCTTTGCGCACAAAATAATACGCCTCCCGAGTTGGAATTAAAAATGTTGATGCTGGAACAATACCCCGATAGCCTCGGCAGCCCGGCCACGGTGCAATTAGACATCGGGAAAGACCGAAAAAAAGCTAAAAAGAAAGGATTGATTGTCGGCGCGCTTGTCGGCGGCACCGTAGGCTGGTTGATCGGCGCAGGTATTGACGCGGGGTGTGAAATATCCACGTTGCCATTAACACTTTTGAGCGACGGAGAATCTGTTTGCCCTGCTACGCGCCATTTCGGACTGCTCGGCGGAGCGGCTGTCGGCGGATTATTGGGATATGCAGTGGCGGGAGATTAGTTTTCGAGACATAGTACGATCTTTTTGAGAGCATTTCTGTATTTAATGTTGTAGTCAGTTTTTCTTCTAATTAAACGGATTACTCCATTTTTCTTCGATACTTATACTGTTATCTGTTAATGTTTTAAGGAAAGCAACTAAGGCCGCTTTTTCCGAATTAGTTAAATTTAATCGTATAGGATTACCATTAGCATCTGTTAATGCAGGGGAAAGTGTCGGGTGGTTTTGAATACCCGCATTGTAATGCTCCACGACCTCTTCTAAAGTACTAAATCTACCATCGTGCATATAAGGTGCGGTTAATTCGATATTACGCAAACTTGTGGTTTTAAAACGACCTACAAAAATTGGGTTTGTAAATACACCACCTGCACCTAAATCAGTGACGGAAGTAGCATCAAGCCCATTGTTTTGAGGTCCCGGATTAGCACTTACAAAAGCTTCTGTTGTATGACATCCGAAGCAAGCACCACCTCCGTTTGGAATGGTTTGAAAAAAAATATTTTTCCCCAAATTTTCTTCGGCAGTAAAATTTGGGAAATTGGCTCCCGGCGATGCTGACGAAGCCCTGCCTAAATCATACTTGCTCGAATAACTAACAATGCTGCGAACAAACTGAGCCAATGCTTTTGAAATTTTATCTGAATTGATTTCTTGAGACCCAAATGCTTTTTGAAATAATTCAGGATAATAGGATTGTTCTTGTACTTTACTTACGACTTGCTCTAAAGTCATTCCCATTTCTACCGGGTCTTGAAAAGGCATCAGTACTTGTTCTTCTAAAGTGGCAGCTCTTTCATCCCAAAAAAAACGTCCGCGTTGGTAAAAACGAGCATTAATAAGTGTCATAGAATGGCGCCCCGTTGTGCCGCCAGCAAATCCAAGACTCAATGTTGCATCATCTGAAAATCCTTTGTCTTGTTTATGACAAGAGGCACAAGCAATGGTTTCATTAACACTTAATTTCTTATCATAGAATAATACCCTTCCAAGCGTGGCGCCAGCATTAGTTATTGGGTTGTCAGAAGGCATATTGTCTATACCATTGACGGAAGTTGGCAAAGGTTGTCCTGGTATATTAGTGGTGAAATGATTGGGTAAATTCAGACTTTCATAATCAAATGGCGTATTGGGTAAATTCAAAATATTTTCTTCAATAGGTTCATAGGTAGCATCTTTGCTGCAAGAAAGGATGCATGATACTAACATTAACACTGATGTATAAGCTAATAATTTTTTGAGACTCATTTTCTACTAAGTTTTTATGTTTTTCATTTGACTTTTTTCTCCTGAAAGGTTTAACCCGAGTACTGCTTTTTAAATTGGCTGTAACTATTGGATTCTCGCAAGCGAATAAATATAAGTCCGCACTTATAGTCTAATGATTGCCCAAATTTAAAGAGTCAGTCGGGCTTTTTATTCTTTCCTGCCTTTTTTGTTGGGCGGGTCTATTGACAATCAATACCCAAAATTCAAAAGGAGTAAAGAAGGCTGATTATAAAAACATTTGAGAGGTAAAGTGATTTGCGGTTGTTTTATAATTTGATTGTTTTGGCTTTGAATGCGATAAGGAAATGTGATGCAAGCAAAAGAACATTATCCAGGTGCGCTATCATATCAATGCGCGGAACCCGGCTTAGCGGAAAACCAATGGCAGCCAGCATTAATAAAATGCCTATCCACGGCTGTACGCGTTTTGCCCTGATGAGTTGTACTCCCAATATCAGGAGGCTTAGGGGAAAGAAAAGCCCGGGCAGGAATAATGCAGGAATCAAAGGCACCCCGATTTTTGAATGAAAGGCATTTGTTTCTTCGAAGGTCGAATACCCAAAGGCACTTGTGTAAATGCCATCATAACCGAAACCGGCGCCTCCAATGCAGGCATATCCGGCAATCAGCAGTCCAATGGTATAGTACTTGGGCATGTTTTCTTTTATCATAGAAAACATGCCATGAAAAGCGACTATCCAAAAAGTGAAAGCCAGTACTTGCAGCCAACCGGCAGTCACTGACAATTGCCCATTGACCCAATAAAACTGGGAAATGGCAATGAATAAAGGCGCAGCAATCATTGATCCTTGCCACACAGTCTGCTGAAAATTTGATTTTGCATCCATGATAGTTAGTTTAAGGGTTTGGGAGCATTTTTAAAATGTTTGTATTTACCGAGCAGATTGCCGACAAATACTGTGATGGGAAATATGATCTTTTTTACAAAAGCGGGAATGTCTTTGATGTCGTATTCCGATTTGTAGCGTGTCATCAGAAAAGCGCTGTCGAAGGAGTCTCCTTTCGGATTTCCGGCCTTGGTCATTGAGTTGTAAATGCCGGTCAGAAAATAGTCAACCGAATTGGCGGGTTTTATCCAACCCTTGCATTCCAGCGGCTCGTGTCCCCCGGTCCCAAAACGGTGCCTCTGTCCCTTTTTTAAAAAAACGGTTTTTCCTTCTTTTAGAAAATTTTTTTCTTGTCCCTCAACCTCATACCCCATCAATCCTTTAGTCACCGTCAGGCTTTCTTCCTGTTTAAAATGGACGTGAAAGGGCGGACCCGCCCCCGGCTGAAGCTGATTGAACACGATCATCTTTTTTACCCCGTTTTCATTTTCAATGGAATGAAATGTCAGGATTTCTCCCATAGGATTGCTGATAGTGTGAGGGAGTTTGAAAGGATACTGCATGATTCAATTTTTTTACGAATTTAGTACAATGACCTAATTTGACCAAATCTTTTTAGTACATTGCACTAAAATTTTTTATGGCCAGCGGGACTAAAGAAAAAATACTGCAAAAAGCGCTTGATCTGTTTAATGAAGTCGGTTATGTGGAGGTGGGTGTCAGAGAGATAGCCCGGGCACTCGAAATCAGCCCCGGCAACCTTTCCTATCATTTCAGCAAAAAAGAAGATATTCTGTTTTCCATACTGTTCGAATTTTCGGAGCAGAATACTAAATTGTACGACGAATACTTCGCCGCGCCTCCCACCAGTGCCCGCTTTTTGACCATGATGAAAAAAGTATTTGAAAATCAATACAATTTCAGGGGCGTGTATATTGGCAATCAATTTATTCAGGCGGCACTTCTGAATCGGGAGGGATTCGATTACAACGCCATCGCCGCGCGGAGAGTAGCCACATTCAAAAGGATATTTGACGATTTGAATCTGGCCGGCCAGATAAGAGCGACGGAGGAAGACGTCTCGTTCCTGATATCCTTTATTACATTGTTCGGGCGCTTTTGGATTTCAGAAGCCACGATGTTCCATAAGTCACCGGACAAAGTACAAACCATCGGGTATTATCTATCTCTGCTTGCCAGACAAATTTCCCTGTTTGCAACGGAAAAGGGCAGGAAGTCCATAGATGAATTCCGTACAGAATTGGCGTGATTGGCGATGGCGGGCAGTTTTCAATGAGCCGTCCGGCTCGTTTTCAGTTCAGCTTTACAAATTTTGACTTGATGGTTTTGTTATTTTCCATTAAAACTTCCACAAAGTAAACTCCGGCTTTCAAAAAACTTAGATCAATTGTTGATTCTTTTCCTTTAAACACCATTTGTCCCAACTCATTAGTCATTATAATTCTTGAAATATTATAATTGCTTTCGATATTGAGTTCGTTTATTGCAGGGTTCGGAAAAATTTTCAAGTTGTTATACTCGGTGTGATTTTTTACTGAAGCTATTATATTACACTCTGTCAATGTACCGAAGCAAACATCAATCAATTCATCTTGTGAACCAGGGAAGAATCCATACAAGTTGAAACCGATTCCCTCGGTAATTTGTAAAGCACTTAAATATTGTAATCCTTCGAATACGCCATCTCCGTACGTATGGATAACTTTTCTTTGTTTGCCAAAACTATTGTCATACGAGATGCTATCAACAACCCCAATATTCTGCATTTGATCCTGACCCTGCCATAATCGTTTTCTTACACAATGGTGAAGCGAATCGCCGTGAGTCAGAGAAAAATTGAATAATTCAAATTCAGTAGCTTCACAAAAGGTTGAGTCAAGGCTGTAGCTATAGATTATTCCATTATCAGTATCCTCTCGAAGCAGCGCGTAAAGAGTTCCTTCTTCAATTTCATACGGATAACTTGGCGTAAAGCAAGGAGGAAATTGACAATTATGCTCCCCAATTAATTTGTGCGAATAGATTTTATAATAATTTTTGTTGTTGATAATAGTATCTCCCTGAATGTTCACGATAAATCCGGATAGAATATGTACTCCCGCATCATTTTCTTGATGAGTTAAAAAAATCCAATGCTTATTTTCTTCCAGCATAGGTAAAAACTGAGCATTCAATGTTGAAAGGGTTAAGCATAGATAAATTAGATGAAGGATGTTTCTTCTCATTTTTCAAAAATTGATGATAACTATTGAATACCCGAAAAGTACGTACGCGCCTTCAAATTTAAAAACTCAATTTAACTATTGCCGGCACTTGACACATTTTGTGCGGCGGCATAAGTCGCAGCACTTTCAATTGCTGCGTCTTTTAAGGCGGGGTAATTTGGAAAAAACAAACAGGGGCTTTGCCGAAGCGGTTTCTTCTGTCGGAGACAGGCTGATATTCAGTTGAAGTTTGGAAACTTCAAACAGCGAGGGGGAATATATTTTCGTTTTTATTGCCTACGTTTGGCTTGCTGCCGTGCCGCCGTGCGTTGGGTTTGCGGGCTGGATGTTCGGCGGCAAGGACAGCAAGCCGTTGTTATGGGCTTTACGCTTTCAAGTTTATCCTCTTAATTTTTCCGGTGCCGTCGCTTTCAAATAACAATTTCCCAATTTCTCTTACATATTTGAGAGGGATTTTTGGGTTGTTGATATCCTTGTTTCCATCTCTATACCACTTAGCCTCCCATTGAGAAAAATAAAGTTCCAAATCTTGGGGAGTTAGCTTATAAATTTCTAAAATTTCAATACCTCTATACACAGCAAAAATCCAATCAACCTTCCTATATTTTTCAATTATTACAGGGTTCATGTGGTGATGTGTCGAGAAATTTTTTGTCAAAGATATGTTTACTGATTTTAACTCATACTCGTTGCCTTCGTCATCAACTGCATCGTTCCCTTCTCGTCCTGGCGAATTTTTCAAGCCCGTAATTAACAATACTTGGAGAAGCTTACCTCCATTATCTTGAAAGATATCGTTTATTCCATTTTTCATTGCCAAATCTTGAAGCATCTGTAAAGAAGGATAAATCAAATTGAACACTTCGATAGCTCCGTAAGCTGCTGATTCTGGTTCATTAAGGACATCACCACCGGCCGGTAACTCTTCCTTTAGCAAATCCGCAACTTCAATTTTTAAGGCAACTGCAATTGCGCAAAGCTTTTCAATAGAAATGTTTTGCTTTGCATTCTCGATGTAACCAACGTAGGTTCGGTCAATATCTGATTTGAAGGCAAGCTCTTCTTGTGTAAGCCCAAGTTGCCTTCTGAATTTGACCACATTTTGAGCAATTATATGTAGTAATTTTTCTAATTCGTTAAGCACAGTTAAATTTTCTGCAAAAATGATGAATATAATCGGAGCGATTCTCCGAATATATTCGGAGAATTAACTACCTTTGTGCCATGAAGAATGCTTATACAACGCAGTTTGGGTCTCAAATTATTGGTGACTCTTTAGAGGTCCTCAAAAGCTATCCAGACGATAGTATTGATTTGGTCTTTACCAGTCCACCATTTGCCCTCTTGAGGAAGAAGGAATACGGAAATGAAGACCAATCCGAATACATTCAATGGCTGTCGCAGTTTGGTAGCTTGGTTTTTGACAAGTTAAAGCCAACAGGTAGCTTTGTTCTCGATTTAGGCGGAGCATACAAAAGCGGGCTCCCAGTTAGGAGCCTTTACAACTTCAGGGTTCCAATCGAATTCTGTGATACGATTGGGTTTCACCTTGCTGAAGATTTTTATTGGTACAATCCATCTAAACTACCAAGCCCAATAGAGTGGGTAAATAAAAGAAAGATTAGGGTTAAGGATGCAGTCAATAATATTTGGTGGTTTTCAAAAACTCCTTATCCTAAAGCAGACGTTACAAAGGTGTTAACACCTTACAGTGACCGAATGAAGAAGTTACTGGACAACCCAGAAGATTATTATACTCCGAAAGAAAGGCCATCGGGTCATAATATTGGCGCAAATTTCATTGATAATGGAGGAGCCATCCCTCCCAATTTACTTCAAATCCCAAATTCTGAATCAAACTCAAATTATTTAGCAAATTGCAAAAAAGCTGGGCTAAGTGGGCATCCAGCCAGGTTTCCATCCAAGCTTCCAGAGTTTTTCATAAAATATCTTACTGATAAAGGTGATTTGGTTGTTGATATCTTTAGTGGTTCAAACACTACTGGGTCTGTTGCAGAAACCCTTAAAAGAAAATGGAATAGTATCGAACTGGATGCTTCTTATGCAGCCAATTCAGCATTAAGGTTCTTACCTAAATCTTTGCTTGAGAAAGATTTGCTTAATGTTTACTTTTCAATCTTGGCTGGAAAAGAAATGAATATAATGGATTTTTTAATGAATGGACGTGAAGTTCCTTCTCTCACCAAAGAGTATGTTCTTTCTGAAAAATTCAATTTAGAGAAAATGGGCAAACAAAATAAAGTCGAAAAAAACAAATTTCATATTCTTGAGAGAGCAGTATCTTTTTTCCTTTAGTTGCCCATAACGGCTGCACTCACGCATACCGTCGCCTGCGTTGGGCTTGCGGGTTGGGTTTGG
>CALMIT010000419.1 GCA_937864255.1 uncultured Saprospiraceae bacterium | reverse complement strand
GTCAAGGAAATTTACTACACCATTCAGGGCGAGGGCGGGCAGACAGGCCGGGCGGCTGTGTTCTGTCGTTTTGCGGGCTATAATCTTTGGTCTGGTTTGGAAAAAGACCGCGAAAAAGCGATTTGCCGGTTTTGCGACACTGATTTTTGGGGAACCGACGGAGAGAACGGCGGAAAATATGCCGCCGATACACTAGTTGAAAAAATCAAAACTATTTGGGAAGGCAATTCCGGTCGCCCGCTCGTGGTTTGCACCGGCGGCGAGCCGTTGCTGCAACTGGATGAAAATTTGGTAAAAAAACTGCACGAAGCCGGTTTTGAGATCGCTGTTGAAACGAACGGAACGCAAGCAGCGCCGGACGGAATTGACTGGATTTGCGTCAGTCCGAAAGCAAATACGGAACTGGTTTTGAAAAAAGGAAATGAATTGAAATTGGTTTTTCCGCAACCAGGCGCGATGCCGGAAAAATTTGAAAACCTCGCCTTTGAGCACTTTTTTTTGCAACCGATGGACGGGCCGCAATTGCAGGAAAATATCCAAAAAACCATAGAATACTGTCTCGCACATCCAAAATGGCGGCTTAGTTTGCAGACCCACAAATTGGTCGGCTTGAAATAATTATTTCCGGACGGACCTGGCAAACCACTCGTAAACGGGCAAATCGGCGGCAGTTGCCGCGCCTCTTTTGGGCGGCAAATTATTTTTCAAACGGAAGTAATCCTGTACGATTTCCGCCCGCTGTTCAAAATTGAAAACTTCAAGATTTTTATTCCGCGCTTTCATTTTTTTCAGCATTTCCACGCCGCCGTAATCGTAGCCACGCCGGGACTTTTGAGCGCGCAAAGCCCGCAAAATATAAACCGCGCCGTGTTTCTGATACTGCCACACGTGCACCAGTTCATGCACAAAAGTGTCGTCGCTGAATTTCCCCCAACTATTGACCGTAAAAAAACTGACATAAACGAGTGGTCGCTGCTGCGGCCCGAGGAAAGCGCGCTGATCCAGCAAAATTCTGTTTTCCTGCAAACTCCCGCCAAAAACTTCGCGCATAATTTGCCGCTCGCGTGGATCAGCAATCCGGCTGTTCCACTTTAAAAAATCGGCTGCCGTTTCGTACACCTCGGCGATGCCCGCTGTGTCCAAAATCAAAATCAACAATTCCAGGCTCCAGAAACCTGCGTCGCGGGGAGAAGTAAGTTTGGAAATATTTTCGATTCCGGTTTGCAAATGCGCCGCTACCCGACCTGCTCTTTTTGGCAAAAACCAAAACAGATGAAAAATCCTGATCGCGGTATTGATGAGTTTTTGATAAAAGCAGTACACCGGGCTTTTCAGTGAAATTCTTTCGGAAAATAATGATTTTTCAAACTGGAATTATAGGAAGAAATTTTCAACCACGTGTCAGCGGTAGTAGTAATTTCGCAAATGCCGCAGGTAGGTATATTAAAAATTGATGTTTTGGGCGAAAGCTGGTTTACCACATCTGTAAAAGCCGGGTTGTGCCCAAAAATAAGTACGGTTTTCCAGTCCTCATCCAGCCACCTGATTACATTCAAAAGTGCAGAAGTGCTGGCTTCGTAGATATTTCTGTCAGTCAAAATTTCCTTTTCTTCGATTTTAAATGCTTTTGCAAAAAATTTCGCCGTCGTAATAGCGCGGGTAGCCGGACTGGACACAATTTTATCCGGCTTGTCCATTTTACCCGACAAAAGCGCAGCCATAAACGGCGCATCCTTCAATCCGCGGCCATTGAGCGGCCGCTCAAAATCACTCAATTCCGGGTCGTCCCAGCTTGATTTTGCATGTCGTACGAAAAGCAAAGTTTTCATGGATAAATATTTTTGAAGACTGTCAAATCTATGGAAAAGAATTTGAAAGAAGGAAACCAAAAAATGCCGCTTTCGTTTTCGTAAATTTGCTCCTTTTTATCAAATCCATCAGCTTGAAATTTCATTTAAATCAAATTGAGGCAACATTTGACGAAGAGAGCCTGGTGGCGGGGGAAGAAATTCTTGACGCCGGCTCTGTTCACGGCATACAGGAAGTGGAAAAAAATTTGTGGCTGGCGGCTGTGGTGGACAAAGAAGTGGAAATCCAACTCACCGGTCAAAATGTAGTTTCGCTGACTTGTGAATGCTCGGATTTTGCCGCCCGGAAAGTCTGTCCTCATGTGGTGGCAGCACTGTTTCGGCTCAGGAAATTAAAGCAACAAGAG
>CALMIT010000418.1 GCA_937864255.1 uncultured Saprospiraceae bacterium | reverse complement strand
GTCCGCGTTCGAGCATTTGCGTTTGTATGCCGGCCTGGTGAAATGGTTTTGTCCAGGCTCTGACGGCGAGGTTTGGATTTTCACCGAACAGCAGGTTGACCTGCTCGAAGCCGCCGCCGTTGGTTTCCACCCTGGCAAAACAGCCCATTTTTACTATCGGCTCTGCTACGCGCAGCAATTGATCTTTTCGGGGAACATATTTGCCCGCACTTTGCCACATATCCCGGTAAACCAGGCAAAATCGAATTTCTTTTCCCATAGAAATAACACTTCTTTGATTTGTAAATGATAAAAATGAGCTTTCAACGGATTTTGGGAAAACACTCAGATTTTTTCTATTTTTTCAATATTTCCTTCCCCTCCGGTAGCTGTGTCAATGGCCGCGATGAGCGCTGCCATCTGGGCGGCATTCGGACCAGACTTGTCTTTGTTGAATGATTTATAATCGGGTTTGGAAGGGTTTTCAGCGCTGAGCCTGTTCACCACCATAATCAAAAAATGCCCCGTCAGCACTACCAAAGCCAATATGAAAAAGACCGTCAGCATTCCCACCAGCAACAACATCGTCGCCGTTTCAAAATTTTCACTCATTATTTTATTTTGTAAAAAACACCAAAGGAGCGACAAAATTAAGAAAACGCTTTTGATTGCAACTTTTTTTGACCGATTTGAAAATAAAAACCAAAACGGTCTGCCAAACTGCTGCCTTCCGCTTTTTACGCGCAAGCGTTACGGAAATCAAAATGGATGAAAATTTGTAGGTACAATTTCTAACTTTGCGCCGCTTTTTGAAAAGCGCTGTCGCGAAAAAAAATTCCGAAATTCTGTAATCTAAATTCTAAAAATCTAAAATAACAATGCCTTATTTATTCACTTCAGAATCCGTATCGGAGGGGCATCCCGACAAGGTGGCCGATCAGATTTCCGATGCTTTGATAGATCACTTTCTGGCCTTCGACCCCGAATCAAAAGTGGCTTGCGAAACCCTGGTGACCACCGGGCAGGTAATATTGGCGGGCGAGGTAAAAACGAAAACCTATCTCGACGTGCAGTCCATTGCCCGCGAGGTCATCCGCAAAATCGGTTACACCAAAGCGGCATATATGTTTGAAGCGGACTCCTGCGGCATCCTTTCTTCCATCCACGAACAATCTTCGGATATCAATCAGGGCGTGGACCGCAAAGCCGGTAAAAGCTTTGAAGAAAAAGCCAACGCGCAGGGCGCCGGCGACCAGGGCATGATGTTCGGCTACGCGACGAAAGAAACCGACAACTATATGCCGCTCGCGCTCGACCCC
>CALMIT010000417.1 GCA_937864255.1 uncultured Saprospiraceae bacterium | reverse complement strand
ACGCCTTCTTTTTTCAACTGCTCGTTGCGCTTGAAAATCGACCTGGCATTTTCAAGCTGCGCGATGATTTGTTCTTTTTGCGCGCGCAGATGTTCGATTTGAGCGCGTGAATTAGCTGCCTGAGCTTTGGCGCTGTTCACGCCTGCAACGCCCCTTTCCACCTGCGACTGATAGGCGTCGGGGTCTATCCGCGCGAGAAGTTGATTGATGCGCACGGAGTCGCCTTCTTTCACGTAAAGTTCGACGACTTCACCCGACACGTCGGAGCTAATTTTTACTTCCGTGACCGGAAATATCCGCCCACTGGCCGCCACGGTCTCTTTGATGGTTCTGTTCTCAGCCTTTTCTACTTCTACTTCCTCCCCTTTCGCACTCGACTTGCTTTTCCAAACAGCGGCGGCTGCCAGTAAAATCACCAGCAAAACGAGTCCGATAACCAGATTTCTGTTTTTTTTGGATGTTGCCATTTTTATAAAAATTGACGATTATGATTTTTTTAAAAAAAAGGTTTTTGCGTTTTAAACCGCTGCCGGTTTTTAAAATATCAGAATTTCAACTCTTTTCCGAGATAAAAATCCACAATTTTCAAACGAAATAATAAATCGTATTTGGCTCTGACAAGTTCGGTTTGCGCATTGTCAAGATTGATTTTGGCGGTAGAATACTCAAAAGTATTTATGGCGCCGAGTTGAAATCTTTTTTCCGCATTATCGAAAGCGCCTTTGGCAGCATCGCGGCTTTTTTGTGCTGCCTCGTAAGATTTGCGGGCGGCGCGCGCATTGGCAACGGCTGACTGCACATCATTTTTTAACTGCTGGCGGGTCTGCTCGGCAGTGAGGCGCGCATTGAGCGCGTTGATTTGCGCAATCTCGCTATTTGCCCAATTTCTGTGATTGTTGTAAATCGGGATGTTCAAATTCAAGCCCACTGACTGTCCGAAATTTTCATTGATTTGGTCAAAAAACGGATCGTCCACCAAATTCGGCAAAGTGCTGAAAAATTCTACCGTGGTGGTCACGCCGTTGATGCGGACATCCTGCGGAATCGCCACGGTGGTGTAACCGTCCACTTTTTTTGAAACGCTCGACCAGTTTGAACTCAGGCTGCCGAAAGCAGAAAGCGTCGGAAAAAAAGAGGAGCGGGCTATTTTCACACCCACGTCGGCGCTCTCGCCTCTCAAATCAGCGGCTTGTATTTGCGGCTGCGTTTGCAAAGCCGAAGCATACACCGTCTGAAAATTTACAGCCTCCGCTTCGGTGGCGGCGGGTACCTGCAAATCCGGTTTTTCAATTTTCATATCAAAAAGCGGATCCAGTTGCAGTAGATTTTTTAACTGTAAATAAGCCAGATCAACGGCATTGCGGCTTTGTACCAAAGCCTGGTCGTTGAGCGCAATTTGTGCGAGGATATTCAGGCGGTCATTTTCGGGGCGCAGTCCTGATTTTATCAATTTGTCAATTTGCTCCAGTTGCTCTTCCGAAAGTCTTTTCTGATTCCCCGAATTTTCCAGTTGCTCTTCAGCCATCAAAATATTCAGATAAGCCGTGGCTACGGAAAGATAAAGATTGTCTTCGGAGGCTTCTGCGTCGAGGCGGGCTATCTCTGTGTTCAGTTTTGATCGTTCAATCGTGTTGTTGATGGAATTGCCGTTAAAAAGCACCACGCCCGCAGAAAGCGAATACCTGTTGAAGCCAATGGTCTGGTTATCAAAACTGTTGGTCGTAGGATCAATGGTTCTACCAAACTGCACACCGCCGGAGACGGAAGCGTCCAGAGAAGGCAGTCGCGCCATTTTGCTTTGTTTTTCTGTGACGAGTGCGCTCCTGATATTTAACTCGGATTGTTTTACGAGCAGGCTGTTTTCGGCGGCGTAGCGCAGGCACTTTTCGAGCGACCAGATTTCTTGTGCAGAAATATTGCGGACGAAAAGCAAGGTGAAAAAAAGTAGAAGAATGGAAGCTTTATTCGACATATTTTAAATCCTTTTCAAAAATTTCATTAGAAAAATGACGCGTTTTAAAACGTAAAATTAACAATCGTCACAATTCTACATCGGTTGATTTGCAGGCCGGAAATTTTTGTATGAATGAAGCCGAATAAAAGATTAAAGACAGATTTTGAAAGAAAATGTGCAGCCGGCACATTCAAAAAAAATCACCTGATGGATTTGAAATTAAAAGCGCCGATAACCCGGTCATAGCGTTCTCCAAACGGGCGGTAATAAGCCAGTATCGTATAATCGTTTTCCGTCTTCGAAAGACACTTTTCCGGTTTTTCTGTCCACAAGCGCGTAAACGTAATTGTAGTAGCCCTGCTTTAAAAGTATGCTGGCCACGTAGCCGTTGATTTGGTTGTTGTAAGCCATTTTAAATTCGTCCTTCAGCTTCCAGTTTGTAAAAGCGCCGAAAAGATACACATCGGCGTCCTGGTACTCGGTGGGTGAGTCGAGGCTAAAAAGTGTGCGCACATAGTCGCTCTGCAAGTTGTCCACCTGCAATTCGATGGGAAGCGAGTTATTGGCCGGATAAAAATATTTTGAACTGTTAATGTTGAGAATGTCGGACTCGCCCGATGAAGGAATGCGGCTCTGAAAATCCCAGTTTTTGATAATGAAACTGCCGTTGATATCGGTAATGGTGAGATGCGGGGCGATCGCTCTTTTTTTATCTTTCAAAAGCGTCACATAATAGCCGTCGTCAAACCTTTCGATGACAAATTCCTGGTTCGGATTGCGCAGACTGCGCAAATCGAGAAAGCGCCACTCTCTGCCCGCCGGAAAAACTATTTTGTCCTGATAATCAAACTCCATCAGGGTGTCGTTGCGCAGGAAAAAAGGCGGGATGTCAGAAATCGCCGTATTCCAGTTGCCGTTTTGAATGATGGTCGTATTTATCGAAAAACGCGGATTTTTCAATTCCGCCCCTTTTGTGCTGATTTTAAAATCAAGCTCCTGATGAGTCCTGAATTTGCTTTGATCGGTGGGAAAAGAAAAATTCGGATAAAAATGTACCACCGGCTCCACGACGACAAAACGCCTTGTGATGACCGGAATTTTCTCATCGTCGTTTTCATACACCACCAGCAGGTAATTGCCGGATTTGGTCCACTTCATGTCATCGTTGGGCAGCGTGAGCCAAAAGTGCGTGAAAAAAACTTTCGTATTAAATGAAAAGTCGTAATTGTTCAAATCGTCCTCCGGGAAACCCTCCAAAAACTCAAAAGTCGCCAGATTTGAAGGCTGCCAGTCCCGGTTGCAGTGAATGATTGTATAAACGTAATTTTTCACATCGCCGTCCATGTCGTCGAAAGCCAGCGCGAGGCGCTCCCCGCTATTTAGTTCGATGATGGGCCGCGAAAGCAAAAGTCCGTTTAGTCTGAATTGCACCGACTTGATATTTTCTTTGTAATCGTAATCTTCAAAAATCAGATCTTCGTACTGCGCGCGGACTAAAAAGGGAGCGAGAAACAGGAAAGCACAGAGCAATATTTTTTTTGCAGGCATCGGGCTTGTTTTTTGAAAAATGACAGGCAAAACGTAAAAAAAGAATTTTTTGGTGTAAAAAACGACTTCGCGCACGATTTTGATTTTTCTTTGCAGCCGTTTTTTAGATAAAAATGTGCGCCGTGTGCGGCAGTTTTTGACAGAATAAAAAGATTTTCAGCGACTTTTGGTTTAAAATTTGTTTTAATACAAAATAAATTCAAACAGGACACATTGTCCTTTTTTAAAATTCCATCAACAAAATTTTAAAACTTTATGAAAAAACTCATTCCGTTTTTTGTCCTTTTGGTTTTCCTCGCTTTGAGCGCATGTAAAAATCAGACGAATGCGCCGCAAGAAGCAGTCTCAAGCGAAGACGCACTCGAAACTTCAAGAACCACCACCTCTATCGCAAATATTTACGAAGTGGATGCTGCCAACTCTGTGATCAACTGGAAAGCGACCAAAGTAGGCGGCGCTCATAACGGCACGCTCAAGCTGTTTTCGGGAAGACTGGCAGTGGATGCCGGCGAAATGGTAGCCGGCGAAGTGGTGATGGATATGAGTTCGATCGGCGTATCTGATTTGACGGGCGACGATAAAACCAAACTCGAAAATCACCTGAAAAGCGCCGATTTTTTTGATGCTGAAAATTATGCAACTGCCGAATTCAGGTTCATTCAGGTGCAGCCTTTGAAAGACAGCGAAGGCATCAATTATTCTGTTTCGGGCAATCTGCGCATCAAAACTGCCGAAAAGCCGGTGACTGTGCCCGCTATCGTCACTATCGCCGAGGATAAAATTACCGTGACGACCCCGACTTTTACTATCAACCGCAATGACTGGGGCATCAATTATCGCTCCGGCCTGCTCGGCACTGTAAAAGACAAAATCATCAACGACGAAATAGAACTTTCTATCAACTTGGTGGCGCTGCCGAGAAAGGGCTAAATTATTTTAACCACCAAAAAAAAGCGGGCGGAATTGCAATTCCGCCCGCTTTTTTATTACGCGTAAAGTTTATTTTTTTACCACCAGCGTTTTGGCCAGTATATCGTGCAGTCCCTGCTTTTTCTCTGTAAAAGCAATCATAAGATAGCCGATACCGACGATAAGGCTGGAAAGAATTTTCCCAAAAAACCGGCCGCTCGCCTGCATAAAATTCAGTTTGTTTCCATTCATATCGGTCACTTTGAGTCCCAGGGCCATTTTGCCTATGGTCGCCTGGTTGCTCGAAGATTCCATATAAGCGTAATAAAACCACATGATGGCAAGAATCAACAGGTACCAAATAAAAAACATTGATCCGGCTTCTTCCATAGCTGCCGGATCACCGCTCATCATAGAAGTGCCAAAAAGTGCAAACATAGTACCGTAAATAGGAATAGACAGAATCAGACTGTCTATGATGTATGCGACAAATCGCAGCAGGAAACCCGCGTATCCTTTGTGTTCCGGCGTGGATGGACTGTCTAAAATGTCCTGATATTCGCTCATTGTTAATGGATTTTTAGGTTAAAAAATGAAAGCACAAAGCCAAAAATAAAATTCTATTTTTAATTTTTCTTAAAATAAAAGAGCGCATTGGGCAAAAAATACCCAATGCGCTTTTAACCAAGTATTCATGACTAAAAAATTATTCTGACTTCTTTTTCTTTCGGATTTTTGATTTTTTGTTCTTGAATTTTATTGCCCATTCGTTCGTCTCCTCTGATTTGAAGATGTCATATTTTTCATCAAAATCCAGCCCGTACTTATCCGTCATATTCACCGAGATGGTCATGCCCATAAAAAAGAACCAATCCTGATCGTCTGGATTTCCGCGCAGTTGCCCAACCGGGTTCGGAAGCGGCGAACCTTCCAATTCGGGGGTTCTGAAAGAAAGCGCAGCAGCCACCGGAGCATCTTTTCTCAACACCGCCAAATCGGGATATTTGCCGCTGACGTCATCCAGATAATCGTTGAAAGTGCGCCGTGCTCCTACTTCAAATCCAATATTCACTTTATGATTCAAATTAAATTTAAAACCCAGACCTATCGGGAAAGAAACCTGGTATTTGCTGTATTTCGGCTGGTCGGAAAGAAGCGTGTTGCCCTGCCCTTCCGTACCCAGCGGCTGCAAATCATACCAATTGCCACGCATTTGCGCCTGCGGATTGAAGTAATATCCGCCAACGCCCAAAAACAAATACGGGGCGGATATTTTATCTTCCCGGATGGCGTAAGGCAGCAGATTAAACTCCGCCTGCGCAGCGATTTCGACGATATCCGCCCGGAAACTCAGATTTCTGGCCCGGATTCGCGTATCGTTTGAATTGCTGTCGTCGCCGCTGATCTGACCTTTGGTCAGTCCTACCTTCGCAGAAAAATTTCTACTGAAATTGTACCTGGTGAAAATACCGATGGCGGGATTGTATTCTGCGGGAAACAGACCGGCGTTGTTGTTCAATTCGCCGGTATAGTTGGCAGCGCCGATAAAAGCGCCGACCTCATAATATTGTGCCGTCAGGCTCAGGCTGCATAGCAGCACAAACAGTGTAGATTGAAACCTCATAGTAACTCAAGTTTTCTCTTTGGGAATGTTTCTAATATGAAACTAATCGTAATGTGTACTATGCAAATAGGGTTCCAATTTTTTCAAATCCGGAATTTTTATAATAAAAAAAGCAAATCCCTGATGGAATTTGCTTTTATAAAGAAGAAGTTTTGAATCTTTATTTTTTCAAAAATACAGATTTATTACATTGATTTTCAGTCGCTTATATTAATCTGTGCGGCATCCCGACTTTCTTTTTGAGCGCCCACGGCTGCCCACCAATCCATTGTCCATAAAATTGTACGATACCGTGACGCCGGCTATAAAATACCAGTCGCTGTTTTTGTTGTCGCCTCTTTTTGTGCCTGTGGGTACATTGACCGGCTCCGTGCCCAGATATTCGCCTGTGCGATTGCCCAGCGCGGCGGCTATTTCGCCATTACCTCCCAGCAGGGTGTTGTAATCTGCATAAATGCCGCCGACATCATCCAGATAATCCGTCAGCGCAAACCTCGCGCCGCATTCCAGTCCCACATTCCAAGTGTCGTTGATGGCATATTTGAATCCGATTCCGAAAGGAACGGACACAGCGAGTTTACTGTATGGACTTTCAAAATTCGGAATACCCTGTCCTTCCGTGCCGAGCGGCTGTAGTTCGTACCACTCGCCATTATAATATGCTTTCGGATTAAAACTGGTGAATGCGATTCCACCAAACAGGAAAGGAGAAAAAGGTCGCGACAAAGCGTAAGGCTGATACCCCGGCAAATTGACTTCGGCAGTAATTCCGAATTCATATAAATTTGATTTGAAGCTCAGGTTTCTGCGCCGGATGGATTCGTTGTCCGAATTGGCGTCAGTACCTTTGATAGCGCCATAATTAAAACTGGCGCGCAGGCTCAGCATCTCAAAAATATTGTATCTGCCAAAAACGCCCAGCGCTCCTTTCGTTTCTCCGAAATACACTTTTGAACTGTTGTTGGACAGATCGCCCATGTAGTTGGAAGCGCCAATCAATACGCCGGCTTCAAAATATTGCGCCTGAAGCATCAGCGAATTCATTAAAAACAGCATAAAAAGAATTCTTTTCATTTCTTTCTCAATTCAAGATTTTTAAAAAATAGATCATTCTAAAAATTACAGAGTGGCGAAAAGTCACAGACTCCGGTCTTTTTTTTGGCGGGGAGTTAAGTTTGAAATCACAAAAATCAACAAATCTGCCGAATAACCGTTCCTTTCCCGCTATTTAGTCTATTTTTTCACCTAATTATCACAATTAGGCGGCGAGATTTTACAATAAGACTATTTTTGAGCATTGTTTTAATTACCTAAATAAAATTCAAAATACGTATGAAATTCAAGTTCGTTTTGTATGCCGGGATGCTTGCATTCTCCACAAATATGATGGCACAAGATGCCGCTCCCGAAAATTGGTTCAATCTGGATCCGTCCAGAGACAGAGTGCCGGGCGTAAGCACCGAAAAAGTTTATCAGGAAATTTTGAAAGGATTCAGCCCTAAAAAAACAGTGGTGGTTGCGGTAATTGACTCCGGCGTGGATCCTATGCACGAAGATTTGAAAGATGTCATGTGGGTCAATACGGATGAAATTCCGGGCAACGGAAAAGACGATGACAAAAACGGCTACATAGACGATGTACACGGATGGAATTTTATCGGCGGAAAAGACGGTAAAAATATCTCGCACGATAACCTCGAAATTACCCGTCTCGTAGCTAAGTACAAAAAACAATTTGAAGGTAAAAACCCTTCCGACCTCTCAGGCAAAGAGCGCAAACTCTATGAGAAATACAAAAAACTGGAAGAGGATGTGAAAAAAGAAGCCGAAAAAGGAAAAACGAATTATGACAAATATATCGGCGTGTACGAGGCATTGGTAAAATTGAAAAAAGAATTTTCCGGCAAGGAAGTAACTGCCGAAAAACTTGAAAATTATGAAACATCCGATCCAACCATGCAACAGGCAATCGGCATCGCCACCAATGCAGTGAGCAACGGCGGTTCGCTGGATGGGCTGGTTGAAGATCTGAAAGGTTATACGGAATACCTCGAAGCAAAATTCAAATACCACTATAATGTAGATTTCAATCCCCGCGGCATTGTAGGCGACAACTACAATGATATCAATGAAAAAAATTATGGCAACAATGACGTCAAAGGTCCTGATGCGGCGCACGGCACACACGTAGCCGGCATCATCGCCGCTGCAAGAGGCAACGGCGTAGGCATGGAAGGCGTGGCAAACAACGTGAGAATCATGTCTGTAAGAGCCGTTCCTGACGGCGACGAGCGCGACAAAGACGTAGCAAATGCTATCATCTACGCAGTGGACAACGGAGCTTCCATTATCAATATGAGCTTCGGAAAAGGCTATGCCTGGGATAAAGAAGCGGTGGATAAAGCCGTAAAATATGCAGAATCAAAAGACGTACTGTTGGTACACGCTGCCGGCAACGATGCGAAAAGCAACGATAAAACCGACAACTTCCCAAGCGATAAATTTGCCAAAGCCGGTTTCTTTAGCAAAAAAAGAGCTAAAAATTGGATCGAGGTAGGTGCACTTTCATGGAAGTGGGGTGAAAAAGCGCCGGCTACTTTTTCCAACTACGGCTCGAAAAATGTGGACGTTTTTGCTCCGGGCGTTGATATTTACTCTACCACTCCGGATCAGGGTTACGCTTCTTTCAGCGGTACCAGTATGGCCAGCCCGGTGACAGCCGGCGTAGCGGCCGTACTTCGCTCTTATTTCCCCGACCTTACTGCCGAGCAGGTAAAAGGTATCATCATGGATTCGGTAGTACCTGTTCACAATCAGGTAATCAAACCGGGTACGGAAGAACTGGTTGATTTTAGCGAGTTGTCAGTGACCGGAGGTGTGGTGAACGTATATAAAGCGGTAGAAAAAGCTGCCAAAACCAAAGGCAAAAAAGCCGGCGAAGGCCGCTCTATCACAAGTGATGATATAGAAAGAGCCAAAAAAACGGTGACTCCGTAAAACTCTTTTCAATCAATATACCGAAAACAAAACGGGGGCGACTGTCAGTCGCCCCCGTTTTGTTTTTATTAAAAAAGCCTTGATTTTTCTACTTTGCAGCACAAATATCCATTAAAATGAGTCAGATAAAAATAGAACCGAGTTGGAAAATTGCTCTCGAAAAAGAATTCGAACAGCCTTATTTTCAGGCTTTGGTTTCTTTTTTAAAAAATGAAAAACAGGCGGGCAAAATTATTTATCCGCCCGGCTCCCAGATTTTTAATGCTTTTGATTCCACTCCGTTTGAAAAAGTGGAAGTCGTAATACTCGGACAAGATCCTTATCACAATCCCGGCGAGGCGATGGGTTTGAGTTTTAGCGTACCCAAAGGCGTACGCATCCCGCCTTCCCTGCAAAATATTTTTAAAGAATTAAATACCGATCTGGGCGTGCCCGTCCCACAACACGGCGACCTGAGCGCCTGGGCGGCGCGCGGTGTTTTTTTGCTCAACGCCATGCTCACGGTAGAGCGCAATCGCCCTTCCTCCCACAGCCAAATCGGCTGGCAAAATTTTACGGATGCTGTTATAAAAAAACTGAGCGAGGCGCGCGACGGACTGGTATTCATGCTGTGGGGCAATTTTGCGCGCAAGAAAAAAGAATTAATAGACGGGAGCAGGCATTTGATTTTGGAAGCTGCACATCCTTCCCCGCTGGCGGGCGGCGCATTTTTTGGATGCCGGCATTTTTCGAAAGCAAATGAATATTTGAAACAAACCGGCAAAACGCCGATAGACTGGAATCTGGATTGAAATTTTTTTTAAAATTTTTAAATTCCCCCCCCCCCCCCGCGGGGGTTGTGTTTTATTATTTTAAAAATTCTCCCGCCGTGACCGTAGAAACGCCCATTTCGGGCATGGAAACGCCGTAAATCACGTCCACCGCCGCCATAGTCAGCTTGTTGTGCGTGACGATGATAAACTGAGAATCATTCGAAAACTTTTTAATAATGCGGTTGAATTTTTCAATATTCGCATCGTCGAGCGGCGCATCTACCTCGTCAAAAATACAGAACGGAGCAGGCTTCAGCAGGTAAAGCGCAAAAAGCAGCGCCGTAGCGGTGAGCGTTTTTTCACCGCCTGAAAGCTGACTGATGGTTTGGGGACGTTTACCTTTGGGCTTCGCCACAATTTCGATTTTGGATTCGAGGGGATTATCAGGCTCCATCAGTATCAAGTCAGCCGTATCATCGTCCGTAAACAGGCTTCTGAAAACATCTATAAAATAGGTGCGTACTTGCGCGAAAGCTTCCAAAAACTGCGCTGTCGCGGTTTCTTCGATTTCCTGGATGGTCGCAATCAGGTCTTCTTTTGCTTTCAAAATATCGTCGCGCTGCTGCGTGATGGTATCAAAACGCTCTTTCATCGCGTC
>CALMIT010000416.1 GCA_937864255.1 uncultured Saprospiraceae bacterium | reverse complement strand
AACCAAATTTGCTACACCACCACTTCTACTAAACATCACAAGACTATAACCTGTACCTACAGAAACAGGGAAGTTTAAAGGAACAAAAGTTTTAATACCGGGAGCTGTAGTACCTACCAGATTTACAGTTAAGGTTTGAATATTATTTGCTGAAGCATCTTTCAATGCGATTTCAACATCTCCCGGACCTGTTCCAACTGGATATACATGAACCCCCAAAATCGTCATTGGTGCAACTACATCAAAAAACAAACCGGCTTCCAGTGTATAACCAGTATTTTGTCCATTATTAGGTGCGCCGACTGAACCAGTACCACCACCTTGTGAAGCTGCCACATAGTATGTTGTTGTTGTACTTATTGGTGGAGTATTAAAGACTGTACCAGTTGCCAAACTGCTTCCACCACTCGGCATATCATACCAATTCAAATCAGAACCTGCATTGGCAGTGGCGCCTAATGTCACCGATACGGGACCAGGTCCACATTCGCTTCCCGGAGTAGTAGAAAGCACCATCGGGCTATTCACTAAGACAGATGAAACAGATGAAGGCGACGCTGCTATCGGAGTACCTCCGCAGGTAATTACGCATCTGAAATCTGTTGACGTATTTACGCCGACTACTGTATAAGGAACTGTTGTAGCGCCTGGTATTGGCGCCCACATATTAGCGCCCGCCGGAGAACTCTCCCACTGATACTCTGCTCCTGTACTTGGATCTCCAGTCAAATCCAAAGTAATGTCAGCACTGATACACACAGTATTTTGAGATACCGTACTTGTTATCATAACCGGGCTGGCAATTATCTGATATGATTTTGTATTGGTCACAGGAAAAGCAGCCGGTGCAAGCGCCACACTCGCAGGCGTGAACCCCATAGCAAAGGTTACTGCATTTGTACCCACATTTGCAGGTACTACTAAGTCCTGTGCAATGACGAAGTATTCTATAATGTCACCGTTTGTAACGGGACTTGTCAGCAGGCTATAGTCAAGGCTGAAGGTAAAGGGAGAAGCAGCATTACTTGCTTCCACATACTTCCAACCATCACTGGCAGAAGTATTGGTTGCAGGAAGCACGTTCATCTCCGTGGATTTTTTAAACCAGATTCTTGGTTTTGTTCCCCCTGCCGTATTAACGCCAGTAGCGTCTGTAATATCTGTGCTCAGGGCTATTGGTGTGATACATATTGAGTTGGGAATATCCGTGTAAGATATAGCCGGACCAGATAAATCAACAAGAATAAATTCGCCCTCGTCAGCGCCGATATCGGGTGCAGAGCCTGTTCCTGCATATCCCATATTACCCTGACGCACCTGCATATCAAAATCCACTTCAATGCCCGCGAGATTTACCGCTCCACTTTCTACTTGGGTGGGAACAGTCGGGTCAATATGTAGAAAGTCGGGAGAAGCTCCTGTCAAACTCAAAAAGGTAGGATTCTCCGTCACCGACAAAGCGTCGGCAGGTGTCACACGTGATTTAAAATTGGACAGTGTTTGATCGGCATTTGTACCGTCAAAAAACACCAGGTTATTAGCACCCGGTGCGCCTGCATAAAACAGGTTATTATTGGAATCATTGCTGTAATTAGTCAAAGATGTGGATGATCTTTGATAAGCAACAGCATTGCCTGTACCGGCCGGAGTGGCAAGGTTAACAAAAATATTATTGCGCAAAGTAAGCGTTGAAGTCGTAGCTACAGTTGAAGTGCTAACATACAAAGCTGTAGTCGCAAAGTTTGTACCGGTAGAACTTCCGTCTACTCGAACTGTATTATAGGATACTGCAATAGCAGAAGAAGTTGTCGTACTCGTAATATTTATCCCTCTTAAAGTCGGAGAAGTAGCGGATGAAGAACTCGCCGAAGGCGCACTTAATCCACTAATAAGATTATTATAAATATTAGCTGGACCACCCGCCGACATTGAAGTCAGTTGAATACCGGATACTGTAGGCGATGCGGTTGAAGTACTTTGAATATTATAAATTTTATTCTTAAAAACAGTAGGTGCGCTGGCCGTCTGAGTCATACCGGCTACAGTAGTGCCTCCTCCCGTAATATTATAAATCAAATTATTAGAAACCGTTCTTACACCTGTTGCTGTGTTTGTAAAAAGCCCATAAGTAACCCCCGTCCCGGAATGGCTTAGGTCATGTATCTCATTATAATTGAAATTTTCATTATTCGGCGATGAGACATTATAGATACCATACATAGCACCGGTACCAGTCGTTTTAAGACACTTCAGGTTGTAAACCAGATTGCTATCTACTACAATGGTTCCTGACGAAGTTTGAATTCCGTACATAATACTGGAAGTACCTGTACCATCAATACTCAAATCTTTTACAGTATTATGCTTTGCCGTAACAGTTGTAACCCCGTTAGTACCGGCAGAAACATAAATACCTATCGTCGTTCCTCCTGTGGTACCTAACCGGGTATGATCGGTTGCCACATTATTCATGATATTAATATTCTGAGCTGCGCTCGAATTGTATATTAAATAATTCGCACCAGTACCGGTAGCCGCTAAAGAGCCGTATGACATTCCTGCCACAGTATTATTGAAGATATTAACTGTCGCTGCTGTTGCGCCTGTGTTGATACCATAAAAAGCTCCTGTCGTGGCTGTAAGGTAGTCACCCGTAATGGAGTTATTTCTAACATCAATTGTATTATTATTGGCAGTACTACCAGCAGTTATCTGGATGCCATAAGTAACACTTGTGGTCGCTCCGCCATGAATTGACACATTATTATTATTGCAGGTAATGTTGGCACTAGTTGCCGTAGAAAGCAAAATACCCCAAAGAGTTGTAGGGTGATTGATTCCACCACCGTCATTATTATTGACTGTGTTGTAAGAACAATTTACATCCCACTGACGAATAGTATAAATACCTGCGGCGCCGTTAGCCGAACCTCCACCACCATAGTTACGGACAATATTACCCGTAGCCGGAGATGTACCTCCGATATCATTACCCTGATCCGCAAGGTCAAAAGGAGACGGTGCATTAAAACCGTCGAAAGCCATACCTGTATTACAATTTTGAATAGTGTTGCTGTAAAATTTATTAAACGAACTTGTCCCGCTCGGCGCAGTAATGGTAAATGCAGTCCCTACGGCAAGCGCGGTCGTATTATTTATAGCGATACCAACAGAACCGTTTGTAGCACTG
>CALMIT010000415.1 GCA_937864255.1 uncultured Saprospiraceae bacterium | reverse complement strand
CGTGTAATCTTCCAGTTCAATCCTTTCCGCGTACCGCGCCTGCACATTTAAAAACAAGGATTTGAAAATTTTCAAATCAATGCCGCCCGTGAGTTGGTGGCGCAGGTGGTTGAGCGCGTACCGTGAAGTCGGAAATTCATTTTCCAAAATGTCGGCTTGCAGGTAGGTGTAACCCAGCCGGACGCTGCGAACCGGGAAATCATTGCCCGCAAAAACGGGAAATTGCAATTCAGCCGAGCAATCCAACCCACTAAAGTCAAGATTGTTGAAATTGAGCGGCTGCCAGGGTTGGCTGGCGTCGGCGCGCGTCCAATCAATCAGGTCGCGCCCCTGACGGATAAAATAACTGGCTTGCAGGCGCAGCCCTTTTTCAAAGTATTTCAAACCGGCTTCATAGGTGAGCGCTGATTCCGGCTCAAGCTCAGGGTTGCCAAGATTCGCGGGGTCTTCGTAGTACAAATCCGTGAACGTGGGCACGCGGTAAGTAAGACCGGCGTTGGCAAATATTTTAAAAGCCTTCGTCAGGTTGAAACCCGCGTCAATGCCGGGCAAAAAGACCGCGTCGAAGTCAGAATAATAATTAAAACTCAGTCCCGGCGTCAGGTCGAGTTTTGCGCCAAGCCAACTAAAGCGGTGCTCCAAAAATGCGGAAGCGACGAAACGATCCCGCTCGCCGAGGTTGTTGCTGCGCAATTTTACGGTGTTCAAATCCAGCCCCAGCCCGGTGACGCCCCAGCCATTGGTGTAAGTCGAATTTACTTCCACGCCCGTGGTGTTGCCGATGTGGAGGTTGCGATAAATCGAAGGATTGCTCCTCACGAAAATGTATTCGTCCTGGTTGCGCCGCCAGTAAAAACGTGGTTTTACAATCCAGTTGCGGTTGCGTTGCTCATACTGAACGGCGAAGAGACTGGTTTGAATGCTTTCAAACTGGTCGGCGGATTGCGGGTTGGCGTAAAAGCCGTTGGCGCCGAAACGCCGCTCCGTGTAGCCCGCCAAAACGCTCAGTTCGCGGTTGACAAATCGGAAGCTGTTTTGGTAAAAAAAGTTGTTGATGTCGTAGTCGGTATTGTAGCGGTAGCCCTGCGAAAAATCTTTTGAAAAGGAAAAATACTGACGGAAATTGCTCTGTGGCAGCGATGCGGCCACTTTTACGCCGCCCAGCTGATTTTCACCGGCTTGCAATTGAATTTTAAAAAATTGCTGTTTCGGCGTTTTGGGTACGATGTTGATCTCGCCCGCGAAAGCATTTTGACCAAAAATACGCGCGCCCGGACCTTTCAGCACTTCGATCCTTTCTATGTTTTCCAAATCCACAGGCAGGTTGAGCGCGTGGTGGCCGGTTTGCGGGTCGGCCATTTTTATGCCGTTTATTAAAATCAAAACTTGGTCGAATGTGCCGCCGCGAATACTCACGTCTGCCTGCACGCCGTGCGCGCCGCGCTGGCGAATGTCCACGCCGGCGATGTAGTTCAGCGCTTCGGCTACGCTCACCACGGGCAGGGTGCGGAGTTGCTCGGCGGTGATGACGTTGATGGTGCGCGAGACCTCCGAAAACGGAATTTCCATCCGATTTTCAGAAATGACCACGTCGGGAAGATTGATGGAAAAGCTGTCTTGTTGTGCGGAAAGTTTTGTAAAAAGGCAGCAAAAGGCAAAAAATAAAAGAATCGGTGTCGGTTTCATCGTTAGGTGATTTTTTTAGAATGGCGGCAAAGGTAGCAGCGCGGTCAAAAGAAAAGTAAAAAAGGGCGGACAAAAACGCTTTTCCACAAATGTGAGGAATCTATGTGGAAAAAAAGTGAGTAAAAAATCCAAAAACTTTAAACCCTGAAAATCAGCGAATTGAAGTTGACTTACTTTTTGTTTAAAAAAAATAAATATCTTTAAACGGCTGAAAAATAATGTTTTGGAGGCGCTGCGTTTATTTAAAATAAGCGGCGAAAAAAACGCAGGAGAATTTGTTTACCCGCCACTTTCATTTTACTTTTACCGATGAAAGGGAAACATACTTTTTAAATTTTTCAGGACGACTAAACAAGCATACTATGGGAAAACTTTTTTTGCTTGCCACGTTAGTCCTACCTTTTTTTCTTTTATCCTACAGACATTGATTCCGTCAAATCTCCACCAAAGCTGCGCACGATCTGAGGTGAAAAAACTGTTGCGTTACGCAGGAGAACAAAGAAAATTCAGTATCAGTAAGTTAGATAGTCCCTGTTGCGGAATCGCGGCAGGGTTTTTTATTTGTAGTTTCTAAACTTACCTATCTTTGGGCGGTTTTTTGCCAAAACAAATCCATTTTCAAACGAAAAATCCGAACGATATGAATTTTGATCTGATCGTGGTGGGCAGCGGCCCGGGCGGTTATGTAGCGGCTATCCGGGCTTCGCAACTGGGTATGAAAGTAGCCGTCGTGGAGCGCGAGTCGCTGGGCGGAATTTGCCTCAATTGGGGCTGCATTCCGACCAAAGCGCTGCTCAAAAGTGCGCAGGTATTTGAATACATCCAACACGCCTCCGATTACGGTATCAGCGTGGGCGCGCCCAAAGCCGATTTTGACGGCATGATAAAACGCAGCCGCGAAGTGGCCAACGGCATGAGCAAAGGCGTACAATTCCTGATGCGCAAAAACAAAATCACCGTGATAGAAGGCAACGGCCAACTGCTGCGCGGCAAAAAAGTGGAAGTGACGGACGCCGCCGGCAAAAAGATCGAATACAGCGCCGAGCACATCATCATCGCCACCGGTGGTCGCGCCAAAGAGCTGCCCAACCTGAAAATAGACGGTCAGAAAATCATCGAATACCGCAAAGCCATGTCTCTCGAAAAACAGCCTAAAAAAATGGTGGTAGTGGGCGCGGGCGCTATCGGCGTGGAGTTCGCTTATTTTTACCATTCCATCGGTACCGAAGTGACCATCGTGGAATTTTTGGAGCAGGGACTGGTGCCCCGCGAAGACCCCGACGTCTCCAAAGAATTGGGCAAGATTTACAATAAAAAAGGTATCAAAGTGCTCGGCAATACCTCCGTGGAATCGGTGGACACTTCAGGCAAAACCTGCAAAGGGACCGTGAAAAACCGCAAAGACGGCAAAACGGAAGTGATAGAATGCGACGTGGTGTTGTCGGCAGCGGGCGTGATGCCGAATACCGAAAATATCGGACTGGAAGCGCTCGGCATACAAACCGACCGCGGACTGATCAAAGTGGATGAATTTTACCGCACCAATGTGGCGGGCATTTATGCCATCGGCGACGTGGTGCCGGGACCGGCGCTGGCGCACGTGGCGAGCGCGGAAGGCATCATCTGCGTAGAAAAAATAGCCGGACCACACGCGGAGCCGCTGGATTACGGCAACATACCTTCCTGTACTTATTGCAGTCCCGAAATCGCCTCGGTCGGACATACCGAGCAGTCGGCGAAAGAAGCGGGTTACGAAATCAAAGTGGGTAAATTTCCTTTTTCGGCATCGGGCAAGGCCAGTGCGGCCGGCGCAAAAGAAGGTTTTGTGAAAGTCATCTTCGACGCAAAA
>CALMIT010000414.1 GCA_937864255.1 uncultured Saprospiraceae bacterium | reverse complement strand
GGGCAACTCAATAGTTTTCTAAAACACCTATCGCTCGAAGAATCCAGCGGTTTTAAAGTATTACAACTGACAGCCAAAGAATTCAAACTCGCAAATAACGCGTTGATATTCAACCAGATGAATCTGGAAACGCCTTACAGTTCGCTCGGCGACACCTTTGCCATGAAGTTCAGAAATTTTGGCGATTTTTCTAATTTCAACGACAAAGTGCTGATGCAGGCGCATTTTAAAGACGCCTCATTCGCCGTCAAAGATATTATGGTGTTTGCGCCGGCTTTGCAGCGCAACACTTTTTTTCAAAATAACCGCGACGAAATTCTGACCATAGATGGCGAAATTTCGGGTCGGGTGAACAACTTGCGCGGCCGCGAACTCAATATAAAACTGGCGCGCGGAGCGATTTTCGAAGGTGACTTCAGTTCGCGCAATCTCGCCGTTCACGACGAAGAATTTTTGAATTTGCGCGTGGAGCAACTGCGCACCACGATGAAAACCGTGAAGGAAATCCTGCCCAAATTCAACCTGCCCGCCAATTTTATGAAGCTGGGAAATTTGGATTTTAGCGGCAGCTTTGACGGCTTTTTTACCGACTTCGTTGCTTTCGGCGACCTTAAAACCAATTTAGGGCGCGCCACTTTGGACATGCGTCTCAATCTTAAAAACAAACTCGAAAATGCCGAGTACTCCGGACGGCTGTCTTTGTTGAATTTTAATTTGCAAAAATGGACGGACAATCCCGATCTGGGCAATATCACTTTTTCTTCGGAGGTGGTGGAAGGACGCGGGTTGACCGGCAACAGCGCCAACGCAAAACTCACCGCCACCGTTGACACATTTGTTTACAAAAATTACCGCTACAAAAATATTGGGCTGACCGGCGAATTAAACAAATCGCTCTTTGACGGAAATCTGGTGATAAATGATGAAAATATAGACCTCGTTTTTGCCGGCGAAATTGATTTTACAGACAGTATTCCAAAATTCAACTTTTTATCGAATGTAAACAAAATAGCGCTGAAACCGCTCAATCTGTCCAAGCAGGATTTGGCCTTTCAGGGGCAGGTAGAAATCAATATTGTGGACATCAATTTGTCCAATATGCAGGGCGACCTGGCTGTGTACAATTTTAAAATGATAAAAGACGATGCCGAAACTTTTGAAGCGGATTCGATTTTGGCGAGTTCGTCATTTGATGACGCCAATCAGAAGCAATTTATCGTCGAATCTGATCTGCTGAGCGCCGCGTTATACGGCAATTTTGATATTCAAAGTACGCCGGAAGCATTGATGCAATATCTGGAAAGAAATTTTCCCGAATTCATGACAAAATTCGGATTGAAAAGCAAAGGCAAACAATTGAATCCGTCCAAATTTACTTATGATATAAAAATCAAAGACGCTTTTAATTTCACGCACCTGGTTTCACCAAAACTGGACTCGGTGAAAAATCTAAGTTTTAAGGGCTATTTCGACAGTTTTTCAGAAAAACTGAAAATTGACCTCGTATTGCCCACTTTAAAATTTGACAATTGGTTTTTCTACGATTTGGCTTTGCAGAGCAAACTGGAGGGGGGGTACGGCAATCTTGACGCGGCGGTTTCAAAAACTGTTTTAAATAAAAACACCGAGTTTTCGCCCATTTCGGTACTCGGATTAATACAACGCGACACCTACGAATTTGGGCTGACCTCCTTGTCGCCGCTTTTTCAGACTGTTGAAAACATGAACCTTAACGGTAAATTTTTTCTGACCGATAATGCCTATCAAATTACTTTTCTGCCCTCCAACATCGTGATTTGGCAGGATAACTGGGACATCAAAAAAGATAATTACATCCGTTTTGGAAATAAAAAAATCGAAACGCGCAATTTTGAATTTACCAATGAAAGCCGCCGGATTGTTTTTGAGAGCCTCGGCGACCGCGGTTTGACAGCGTCTGTCGAAAATTTCAACCTGAATTTCATCAATGATATGTGGAAATATGACCGGTTGAAATTTTATGGCAATTTCAAAATCACCGCCGTCATAAAAGACATTTACGAATTCAGGCAAATGACGGCCGTCGGGGAAATGGACTCTGTGATGATAAACGACGATCTCTACGGTCGGATGCAAATGGACGTGGCGTGGGACAATGTAAAAAGTCCCGTCATCGCTAAAATAGACGTCAGAAAACCCGGACAAAGTCTGACCATTGACGGTTCTTACTACTCGCCGGCAGCGGCGCGCGCCACAAAAATGGCGAACAAAACAGCCTATCCGCCCAACTATTTTGAAGGCGACATTACAATGAATAATTACCCTTTGTCCATTTTGGAGTATTTCATCGGTGGGTCTATTTCGAATACGGAGGGCTTGGTGAGCGGCGACCTGAGCATTTCCGGCAAACCCGACAAGCCCGACATACAAGGCAAAGCAGTGATAAAACAGGCTGCCGGCACCATTAATTATTTGCAGACCAGATACACTTTTGACGACGCGGTGGTCGGTATTTCAAACACTTTAATAGATGCGACGGGCGGAAAAATACAGGACAAATTTGGCAACACCGCGGTAGTTTTCGGAGGCATTACACACGATCATTTTAAAAATTTCGGGCTGGATGCCCGCATTTTGTCCGACAGATTTTTGGTGCTTGACACGCAAAAAGAAAACAACCCGCTTTATTACGGTCGCGGCATCGGCAAAGGCGATCTTCGTTTTACCGGCTCTTTCAAACAAACCAATATTTCGATAGACGCGGTCACGGCAAACGGCACAAAAATATACCTGCCCATTTCCAGCGGCGGAAATGCCTCGGAGGTGAAATTTGTAAAATTTAAAGACAAAACGAAAACTGCGCCCGAAAAAGAAAATCAGCCCGCATTGACAGAATTGCGCGGCGTAAATCTTGACATGCAACTCACCGCCACGCCCGATGCAGAGATGTTTTTGATTTTTGACGAGCGCGCAGGCGATGTCATTCACGGCACAGGCTCCGGCGATATACGGCTCAGAATCACCCGCGAGGGTGAGTTTAACATGTACGGCACTTACCAGATTGAAGAGGGCGAATATCTTTTCACCCTGCTCAATCTGGTTAATAAACCCTTCACCGTAAAACGCGGCGGTACGATAACCTGGTTTGGCGATCCATTTGGCGCCGACATCAACCTGGTAGCGGAGTACAAAGGTCTGAGTACGCCCGTGTCAAATTTGATTCAGGAATATCTCGCCATTTTGTCGCAGGACGTACGCAGCGAAGCAGCAAAACCCACACAGGTGGATCTGACCATGCTTTTGCAGGGACAATTGCTCAAACCCAACATATTTTTCGATATAGATTTTCCGGCGCTTTCGGGCGATTTGAAAAATTATGCCGTCAACAAACTCCGCGTCATCAAGCAGGATCAAAACGAACTCAACCGGCAGGTTTTTGGGTTGATTGTGGCGGGGGCGGTTTTTCCTTTCACCTCCCCACTCAACCGGGGGGGAAAGTTTGATAAAAATTTTTTTGGGTGGTTTGGCCACCCACCCTTCCTCCTCATTACAACAAGGC
>CALMIT010000413.1 GCA_937864255.1 uncultured Saprospiraceae bacterium | reverse complement strand
AGTTTTTAATAAAAGGCATTTTGTCGAATCGCTTTTTCAAAAAAACTGAATTATTTAAAACGAATCGCCTTGACGGGAGAAATGCGGGTCACCAAATAGGAAGGAAGTACGAGAAAGAAAAGCGTGATAAAAAGCGTCCCGACATTCAACATCAACACAGCCCACCATGAAATGTCCACAGGCGCCACGGACAAATAATAATCTGCTTCAGAGAGGCGAATGAAGCCGAATTGTTTTTGCAGAAAACAGAGACTAAGACCTAACAAATTGCCCCAAAAAACGCCGGTTGCGATGATAAATCCGGCGTAATAGAGAAAAACTTTGCGGATACTCCAATTTGACTGGCCCAGAGATTTTAAAACGCCAATCATATTTGTTCGCTCCAAAATTAAAATCAGAAGCGCCGTGATCATATTGATAATGGCTACTACCAGCATCAGACCGATGATGACCATTTCATTGAGATTTTGCAGCGCCAGCCACTCGAAAATAGCCGGGAACTTTTCTTTGATGTTTTCGGCATAAAGATTATTGGGCAGGATGTTGTAATAAATGTATTCGGTGAAAAGGTCAAGGTCGTCTATATCGTCTATAAAAACTTCAAAACCGGCTACCTGATCGGACGTCCAACCCAAAATATTTTGAATAGAAGAAATATTTACAAGTGCAAATTTTTTATCGTATTCCTCCAGCCCGGTTTTGTAAATCCCCGACACCTCATAGCGCTTGCGCAGTTGCTCGGCACCTTGTACAAAATGTACGATAAACTTATCGCCAATACCAACATTGAGCCTGTCGGCAGTTTGTTTGCTTACGATGATGGACTGATTCGTTGTATCTGCAGCGTCAAAAACCTGCCCTTCTACGAGATAATTTTTTAAAAAAGTCCAGTCGAAATCACGATCAACGCCCTTTAAAATAATGCCTTCGATTTGATTTTTGGTTTGAATAATGCCCGGCTTCATTGCAAAAACCTGCACATGTCGGATGCCGCCTTCCGAACTTCGCTGCACGGGAAAATTTTCAAACTCAAAACCGAAAATTCGAAAATAATCCTCGTATTGAATCTGTTTCACGGAATCCAAACCGGCATAAAAGTTCTGATTTTTTTCAAGCGGAAAATTTTCCAGCAAAGATTGACTGACATTGCTGTCGGTAATGTGAATGTGCCCCCAAAATCCAAAAATCTTTTCTGTAATTTCTTGTTTAAAGCCGGAGATAAGTGCGGTCGTAGCTATCATTACAGTGAGGCAAAGCGCAATAGCGCCGGATGCTATCAAAAGAATGAACCGAGTGAAAGATCGGTTACGCTGACCAGCTACTTTTTTGGCAATGAAAAATTCGAGATTCATAGTATCCGCTTGGGCGGTAAAAATAGAAGAATTTTAGGAATGGACGGGTGTATGAATTCGGTCGCCGGTCAGAAAGCTGAAAGAGAAAATTTTTGTAGCCCCGCCAGGGATCGAACCTGGATCTTAGGTTCCGGAAACCTACATACTATCCATTGTACTACGGAGCCAATTTGATTTGGCAAAAATAGCAAAATCAACAAAAAAAGCCGCCCGACAAAAGAGCGGCTTTTGTGATCCCGTTAGGATTCGAACCTAAGACCTACTGCTTAGAAGGCGGTTGCTCTATCCAGCTGAGCTACGGGACCTTGTTTTTCCGCGCCGGCTTTCCGGCGCCGTTTTTTAAAACAGCCGCAAAGATATTTGTTTTTTAAAAAAAGGAAACAGATTCGATTTTTTTTTCAATTTCGTACCAACAATTCAATCTTTTGAACATTTCCTTTTCAAGTTTTTGTCAAATCCGGCGACCAGTAATTTGCATAAAATATATTTGGAGCATTTGACAAATACTCCAAATTTCAAACTTCTCAAAATGGCTAGTGCTTTAAAAAATCTTTCAAAATATGATGCCGATAATCTTCCTGACGCTTCGGAAATGAAATTCGGTATAGTGGTCTCTGACTGGAATGAGCAGATTACACACGCTTTATACAGTGGCTGCGTAGATAGTCTTTGTAAACATGGAGCGAAAGAAGAAAACATTTTTACCATGCAGGTTCCCGGAGCTTTTGAGCTTCCATTTGGTGCGAAAACGTTACTCGGTCAACAAAAACTGGATGCGATTATTTGCCTCGGTTGCGTCATAAAAGGCGAAACGCGACACGACGAATACATCAATACCGCTGTGGCGAACGGAATTATGAATTTGGGCTTAGCCTCCGGTCGGCCGGTTATTTTTGGATTACTTACACCCAGTAACGAGCAGCAGGCTTTGGATCGCGCAGGTGGAAAACACGGAAACAAAGGCGTGGAAGCTGCGATTACTGCTATTCGTATGGCAGCTTTGAAAAGTGTAAAAGTAGAGGCAAAAAAACAGATAGGTTTTTGATTGGAATAATTTTATAAAATATTGATGATGAATAAATTAAAAGTAATTTTCGTTTTTATTGCCGCAATTTTTCTGACCAATTGCAATCAGGCACAACAAAGCTCAAAACATTCCCCAGAAAAAAAGGCAAGTCCTGTCGTACAAAAGGGCGAGCCGATAAAAAAAGTTGAAAAATCGGCACAACAGTGGAAACAGGAATTGAATGAAATGGAATATTACGTATTGCGTGAGCAAGGTACTGAGCGTGCATTCACAGGCGATTTGTGGGATTATAAGGGCAAGGCAACCTATACCTGCCGAGGCTGTGGCTTACCGCTTTTTGACAGTGATACGAAATTTGATTCCGGCACGGGATGGCCAAGTTTTTATCAACCGCTGAATACCACCTGCATTGAAGAAGACGTGGATAACAGCATGGGAATGAGGCGTGTGGAAGTACATTGCGCGCGATGTGGCGGGCAATTGGGGCCTGTATTTGACGATGGGCCAAAGCCCACGGGCTTGCGCTATTGTATTAATTCCGTTTCTTTGGATGTGGTGAAAAAATAGTTTCGAAAAGAAGACGACAATACGATGACCAACAAAGAAATAGCCAACGCTTTCAGGGATTTGGGAGATTTGATGGAATTGCATGAGGAAAATCCTTTCAAAATCCGGTCTTATCAAAACGCCTATATTACGCTGCGAAAAATCGGCGCGCCATTGTCAGAAATGGAGCAAAAAGAGTTGGAAGCCATAAAAGGAGTAGGCGCTGCGATTGCTGCTAAAATTGCCGAGTTGCTAAAAACCGGTAAAATGGAGGCGCTCGAAAAATATAAACAAATCACTCCTGAAGGCATCCGGGAAATGTTGCAAATAAAAGGTTTCGGTCCAAAAAAAGTGAATGTGATTTGGAAAGAACTGGGCGCGGAAACCGTCGGAGAATTGCTTTACGCCTGTAATGAAAATCGCCTCATAGAATTAAAAGGATTTGGTAAAAAAACGCAGGATGAGCTAAAAAACTCGCTTGAGTATTTTCTCCGATCGAAAAATAAATTTCTGTACGCCACATTGGAACCAGTTGCTGAAAAATTAGTTAAGGAACTCACTTCGAAATTTCCTCCTGACAGTTTTTCGTTAGTCGGCGCATTTCGGCGGAGAACGCCGGTTTTGGAGGGATTGGACTTACTGGTTACTTTTCCTGTTGAGCAAATTTCGAATTTGCCGGGTATCAGTGAGTTGAAAAAAGTGAAAGAAAATGAGTGGTCGGCGAAAGTGGAAGAAAACTTTCCCCTCACAATTTTTTCCTGCTCGCCGGCAGAATTTGGTTCGAAGCAGTTCAGATATACCTCCACGCAGGATTTTATGGATGACTGGATAGCTGTTTTTCCAAATATTGATTTTCGACAAATACCGCATGAAAACGATATTTTCGAAAAAGCCGGATTGCCTTTTATTGCCCCTGAACTGCGTGAAAAAGCCGGCATTATTTTGAAAGCAAAAAATGCTCCCCTGCCTGTTTTAATTGAAGAGAAAAACATAAAAGGCGTGGTTCATTGCCATACAACTTACAGCGACGGTCTGAATACGTTGGAAGAAATGGCTAATTACGCACAAACACTTGGCTATGAATATATTACAATAAGCGACCACTCAAAATCGGCTTTTTATGCAAATGGCTTGAAAGAGGAGAGACTTTGGGAGCAATGGAGAGAAATAGACGTATTGAACAGCCGCCCGAACAGCATTAAAATTTATAAAAGCATCGAATCCGATATTTTAAACGACGGCTCTTTGGACTATCCCGAGGACATTTTGCGGGAATTTGATCTGGTCATTGCAAGCGTGCATTCCAACCTGAAAATGGATGAGCAGAAAGCCACAGAGCGGATTTTGAAAGCCGTCGAAAATCCATTTACCTCAATTCTGGGACACCCAACGGGACGTCTGCTACTATCAAGGAAAGGCTACCCGCTTGATCACAAAAAAATTATAGACGCCTGCGCTGCTAATCGGGTCGCAATTGAAATAAACGCTAATCCTTACCGGCTTGATCTTGACTGGGAATGGATTCCCTATGCGATAGAAAAGGGTGTTTTGTTGAGCATCAACCCGGATGCACACAGCAAAGAAGGCATCAAAGATATTCGATTCGGTGTTTTGGCTGCGCGAAAAGGCGGACTATTTGTGGAAGCATGCCTGAATACCAAAAATGCGGATGACTTTATTGCCGCTTTAAAAAAATAGCACTTGCTTCGGCATAAAATTTGAAACATGGCTATTTTTAGTAATCTGACACTTAACTAGTCGTTAACATTATTTGGGTAGCTATTAACAGGTAAAAGTTTTAGCTCAGGCTTAATTTTGCTTTGTTTTTTTGAGAAATAAGATTCAATAATTTTCCAAAAACAATTATCAGATGATTAACAGAATTAAATCCTTTTTACTTGCATTTGTTGTATTGTCATTCTTTGTTGCATGCAACGAAGGCGGATCAGATGTAAAAGATGCTGCACGCGATGCATTGGAAAATCCGGCTGCTGCTTCAGATGCTTCGGCAACTAATTTCCAACCTACTACTCCCGCAGATGAGGCTCAGGTACCTACCGGACCGACTACTGCTATCGAGTATGAAAAAACAGAGTTTGACTTTGGTACTATTGATGAAGGTGAACTGGTAAACCACGTTTTTAAATTTAAAAACACTGGTAAAGAGCCTTTGATCATCAGCAATGCGAAAGGTAGCTGTGGTTGCACAGTACCGCAATGGCCACGCGAACCGATTGCTCCGGGCGCTTCTGGCGAAATCAAAGTAGAATTCAACTCAAAAGGTAAAACGGGTTTGCAAACCAAAAAAGTTACCATCACGGCAAACACCAATCCAACTCAAACTTTCCTTACCATCTCAGGTACGGTAAATAAAGTAGGTGGTGAAGAGCCGGCAAAAACGAACTAATATTTCGTGATTTTTAATAAAAAAGCGCTTTGGAAAATTTTCCAAAGCGCTTTTTTATTTGGTAATTTTAAATTTTCAGGGCTTCGAATTTTTTATCACAATGTCGCCGTAAGTAATGCGCACCGAAACACTGGCTTGCGTATTGCCGGGTTGAAAAACGGCGTGACGAAACTTATCGGTATTT
>CALMIT010000412.1 GCA_937864255.1 uncultured Saprospiraceae bacterium | reverse complement strand
TTGGTCGGGTCGGTGCGCAGGTCAAAATGGTTCGCCATATACTGCATCTCGCCGTGGTACCCGCGGTCGAGCCACTCCTGCAATTGGAGCGCCTGCGGGGCGAGAAATTCTGCCTTTGACACGCCGATAAAGGAAAAGCCCAACGCGTGGGCTTTTTCCATGATTATCTTTTTATGTTGGTCGGGAGGCATGGTTTGCCGCCTTTTTAAAAAATGACACCCAAACGGAAGGTGATAATGTCGTTGGTGGCTTTTGAGTTTTCGTTGAGATCTCCGCGGTTGTTACTATAAACTGTGCCGCTGTCACTGTTGATGTCGGTAAAAAGTTTTTGAAAATAAACGCCGCCTACCAACGAAGTACTGGTACTCACACTGTATTCTATGCCCGCACCGAGTCCCCAGGAAAGCGCGAGACTTTTTACTTCTTCTTTTATCTGCAATTTTTCAATTTCAGCCGGCCCAAAATTAGTGGTGTTTTTACTGATCGAGCCGCGCGCCTGAGAGCGAAAACCAAAAGTGAATACCGGAATTTCAGCAAAATAACGCATGTAGCCAAATTCGCGCGTGCGCATTTTCAGACCTATCGGAATTTCAACGTATTGAAGGTTGTATTTCAAATTGACTCCCGCAGCCAGCGTATCTACGCCGACGCCTTTGTCCGTCTGCGCCCAATAATTGCCCGGAAAGTCATATTTCAGCGTGCCGCCGGCATTAAAGGCAAAGCCTACGCCGCCTGTGATAGCATAATTTTCGCGGAAATAATATTCGCCCAGCGCGCCCAGTTTCAAGCCCAGATTAGGCCCGTTCGGGTTTATGTAAGAAACGTCGGTTTGCATCCACGAAAGGCTCGGACTCACCTGGAAGCCGAAACGAAAATCGTATTGCGCCTTTGCGGCAAAGCCGGTAAGACAAACTGTGATAACTAAAAAAACTACTTTTCTAAACATCATTTTTCTTTTGTTAGAATGATTAGGGGTTGATTTCGGGCGAAAATTAAACCGATTTGCCCAAATTCTCAAAGTTTACAAAAAACTAATCCACTATCATGGCGCTGCGATCCAGTTCCTGCTGGCGGATATTGACCGGCAATTCGCGCGCCTCGTATTGCTGGTTGCGCAGTTGTGGCACAAATCCCACCTCGCGTATTGCGTCCTGAATACCATTGGCGGTAAAGCGAAATTTTGCACCCGCCGCCGATACCACGTTTTCTTCGATCATGATGCTGCCGAAGTCGTTGGCGCCACTGTGCAGGCAGATTTGCGCTACTTTTTTACCTACCGTCAGCCAGCTCGCCTGTATGTTTTGAACATTGGGCAACATGATGCGGCTGAGCGCGATCATGCGCACGTATTCGTCGCCGGTCACGGTGTTGCGGGCGCGTTTCAACTTTTTCAAAATCGTATCCTCGTCCTGAAAAGGCCAGGGAATAAAAGCGATGAAACCCTTCGCGCCCGCCGGTTTTTCGGATTGTACCTGGCGGAGATCGGCGAGGTGTTGCATGCGTTCGAGATTGGTTTCGATGTGCCCGAACATCATCGTGCCCGAAGTAGTCAGGTGCAATTGGTGCGCGGCGCGCATCACGTCCAGCCACTCTTCCGCGCCACATTTACCTTTTGAAATCAGCCGCCGCACGCGGTCGTTCAATATCTCCGCGCCCGCGCCGGGCTGCGAATCCAGACCGGCTTCTTTCAGCGTTTTTAAAACGTCGTAATGCGTGGATTTTTCCAATTTGGTGATGTGGGCTATTTCGGGCGGACCGAGTGCGTGCAGTTTCAAATTTGGAAAATGCGATATCAACTGCCGGAATAAATTGGCATAAAAATCAAGTCCGAGATCGGGATGATGGCCGCCTTGCAGCAGCAATTGCTCACCACCCAGTTCAAAAAGTTCTTCAATTTTTACTTTGTATTCTTCAATGGAAGTGATGTAAGATTCTTCGTGGCCGGGGCGGCGGTAAAAATTGCAAAACTTGCAATTGGCGATGCACACGTTGGTGGTGTTGCTGTTGCGGTCAATGATCCAGGTGACCACATTGCCCGACCCGTGGCGCTGCCGCAGTTGGTTGCCCACGTACATCAGTTCAGCCGTCGGCGCATTTTCCAAAAGAAAAACGCCTTCCTCGGGACTCAGCCAGTCGAGTTGCAGCGCTTTATGGAGTAATTCGTCCGTTTGCATGAAATTTATTTTGAGGACCTTTTCAGGTCATTTTTTTAAAGTAGAACAATGCCCGCAGGCTTTGGTTTGAAAAGCCCTTTTTATAAAAATTGTTCTTTTTTCAGTTGCAGCCAGTCGAGCGTATTATTGGCAAAAATGTCCGCGAGCGTTTCCTCCGGCAGGTTCATTTTTTCCAAAAAAGCGCCTATTTCCAGGTCGCCGAGCGGAAAAGGATAATCCGATCCGAGGGTCACTTTTTTCGTGCCCGCAAGTTTTAAAATATATTCCAAAATGAGCGGGTCGTGCGTGATGCAGTCCACCCAAAATTTACCCAAATATTCGCGCGGATTCACCGGATTGTCTATCGCCACCAAATCTGGTCGGCAATTGAAACCGTGTTCGACGCGGCCGATGGTCGGCAAAAATTCGCCGCCCGCGTGCGCGAAGCAAACCCGCAAGCCGGGCAATTTTTCCAACACGCCGCCGAAAATCATAGAACAGATGGCGCGCGAAGTTTCCGCCGGCATGCCGACCAGCCAGGGCAGCCAGTATTTTTTCATGTTTGCCATGCCCATCATGTTCCAAGGATGCACGAACACAGCCATGCCGAGCCGCTCGCAGGCTTCAAAAACCGGGAAAAATTGCGCCTCGTTGAGGTTGAGGTCATTGATGTTGGAACCGATTTGAATGCCGACCAAACCGATTTTTTTGCAACGCTCCAATTCGCGGATGGACAGGTCGGTATCCTGCATCGGCAAAGTGCCGAGACCGATGTAATTTTTTGGAAATTTCTGCACCAGCGCGGCGATGTCGTCATTCAAAAACTCCGCGACATCCAGCCCGTCATTTGGTTTTGCCCAGTAAGAAAAAAGTACCGGGATGGTGCAAACTACCTGTACCTGCGTGTGAAATCCGGCGTATTCTTCGATGCGCTCTTCTGCGTCCCAACAGTTGGATTTTATTTCTCTGAAAAACTCCTCGCCCTTCATCATCCTGGCGCGGCCGGGCTGGTGGTGGTCGAGGTGGATGAACCCCGGATAACCGAATTTTTCTGTCCAGCGCGGCAGGTGTTTGGGAATGATGTGGGTGTGCATGTCAATTTTGAGCATGGCAGGAATTTTTTGGTTTGAAATCCGGCTGCGAAGTTAGGAAATCAAAAAAGGCTTTCCGAAACATTTGCCGAAAAGCCTTTTTTGAAATTTTAAATAAAAACGGTCGCTCAGGGTGTAATCATGATTTTTTCAACCTGCGTCTGAGTGCCGTATTGAATTTTTACAAAATAAATTCCGGGGTCGAGGTAGCCGGGATTTATTTCCGAACTTTTTTCACCGGAGTCAAAAAGCGCTGATTTGTAAATCAACTGCCCGCCGAGTCCCGCTATTTCCACAGAAAAACGGGCGGGCGCTTTTTCTGTCCAGTGTATTTGAAAAGGCTTGTTTTTTTGAATCAAAGTGGGTTGCAAAATGAAACCCGCATTTTTTGACCATTTTACCTGCACGACGGAGGAATACTCAAAACTGCCGTCGAAGTCAATTTGTTTGAGGCGGTAATAATTGTTGCCGTTGGCAGGATGCTCGTCGGCAAAATGATATTCGGAAGAAAGCAGGGTAGTGCCCGCGCCTTTTTGCGCACCTATTTTTTCAAAATATTTTCCATCCTCGCTGCGCTCAATTTCGAAACGGTCGCTGTTTGATTCGGATTTTGTTTTCCAATTCAGCAGCACCTTTTCTTTTTCCAAAGTGGCTGTAAAACTTGCCAGTTCGACCGGCAAAATAGGGCTGTATTGAAATACAAAAAGTCCGTTGTGAATGTCGGAGGCGATGACATTGCCGGAAGGCAAAAAAGGATATACCCCCCAGCAGCCTTCGTAGCCCGAATAATCTGCGTTGCCGGGAGCAGTGTCGAGGTAAGCTACTTTTACTACATTGGTCGGCTCGCTGATGTCAAAAATCTGAACGCCATCATGGTAATAGGAAACGAAACAGTAGTTGCCCATAATAAAAGGATTATGCGCTATGCTGGTACCGATTCCCAAAAGATCGGATTTGAATGTTTGGTTGGAAGGTACATTCATGTTGAAAGACGGCGGTGTTACGTCCAAAATTTTGAGCGGACTTCCGTTCGTTTCATCAGCAAAAACCAGCCAATTGCCCAAGCCGTCCAGCCAACTGCTGTGATTCAGACCTGCGCCGGGATAATTGACTACCGAACCGATGGCTACGGGGCTGGATGCTGAAGCAAAATTGTAGATGAAAAGCGAGGCATTCCACACATGGGAGCAATAGGCAATGTTGTTGACTACGTGAATGTCGTGTACATAAGCCTGCCCCGGTCCCGCAGGACCGCCGGCTGTACCCAGGTTAGCGCTGCCGAGTTGTGTCGGAGTGCCGGGATTGGCAGCGATATTCAGCGTGATGATGCCGTTACTTTGTGTGTCTGAGCCGGCTACATAAAGCCTGCCCAAAGCTTCGTCAATAAAAATGTTATGCGCCCGGTTAAAAAAAGTAGTAATCTGATTTACGAGCGTCACGGTTGTCACTTTATTGTCGGTCACCACCGAAAAAATCAATAGACCCTCCGCTCCGGTGTCGGCCACGCCGTACACGTAGTTTCCGTAAGTTTTAAAATCGCGCCAGGTGCTGGTGGCGCCGGGCGTAAATTCGGCAATTAGCACCGGGCTGGCCGGGTTGGCGATATTGATAAAGTGCACTTTAGACAAAGAGCCGATGATAGCGATTTCCTGTCCCGTATTATCCAGCATTCCCCAGACTTCGTTGTAAGTCAGTCCGCCGGGATTCCAGTTGGACAACACGGTCGTGTTGAGACTTTGGGCAAAAGAACCAATCGGGAAAGCAAGTAAAAAGAGATGGATAAAAAGATTTTTCATGGTAGCAAGTATGAATGCAAACGGGTTTATATAAGTCGGAAAACAAAAATTAAAAGCAAAAGCTCAATTTCTTGTGCTTCAAATTTAATTTTTCCGCCACGATTGCGCTAAAGTTGCCACACCATAAAGCCCTTTGGCTGACAAAAACGCCGGAAAACTCTCGCTTCTTATTTTAAAAAAACAGCTATTGGGCGTTTTCCAGGTCTTTCACCTGGTTCATAAACTCGGCTATTTGCGGACAGGCTTTTTGAAGCGCTTCTTCCGCCTGCTCCTCCTCGTCGGCCGTTATCTCGCCATATTTTTGTTCGAGCTTGTCGGCGCAGGCGTAGCTTTTTTCAGAAATGCCGCCCAACTCGTCAAACATCTTTTTGACGGCTTCTTCGTCCTGAGTGGCTGATATTTCTTTGACTTTGGCATTCCATTCGGCCAGCGGCTGCATACATTCGCAAAGTTCTTTGGCTATTGCGTCAAAATCCTTTTGTTTTTTGGCGGGTTCGCTCTTACAGGCTGAGAAAATAGTTGCCAAAAGAAGCGCGGATAACAGGGTTCGGATAATTAATTTCATAATGAGGGTTTTCTGCAAAAAAGGTGTAAAAATTATCGGATGATAAAAAAAATTACCAGGTACCACTCGAAAACCAGCCGCCGCCATTGTTTTCCCGGTCGCGTTGTTCGCGCAGCCGCTGCTCGCGGGTTTTTTCAAAAACATCTCTATCCAAAAAATAAGACTGATTTTCATTCGCGTCTTCCTCTTCCCAGGAATATTTGACGGGCGCTTCGTCGGCTTCCAATTCGTCTTTGTACCAAAAAGCCACAAATATTCCTACCACGCCGCCGAGCAGGTGACTTTCCCAGGAAATGCCTTCCTGGTTGGGCAAAATTCCCAAAAACATTCCGCTGTAATAAAACGCTACCAATAGTCCGAGTACGATGGATTTCAAATTGCGCCTGAAAACGCCTGTCCAGAAAATAAAAGAAACCAGTCCGTACACTACGCCGCTGGCGCCGATATGATAAGCCACTCTTTCGGCAAATACGAGGTTGCCAAACAACCAGACTGCCAGGCCGGTGAGCAGGTAAATCATGACAAAACTGCGAATTGCGACGCGCGGATAAAAAAACAAAATCAGTGCGCTGGTTGCGAAAAGCGGAATAGAATTATTAAGCAGGTGCATAAAATCGCCGTGTATCAGCGGCGCAAACAAAATTCCTTTTAAACCCTCGACTGATCTCGGAAAAACGCCGAGATAGGCAAAACTCCAACCGGTGACAAACTGAAAAATATGAATAGCCCACAACGCGATGATAAAGCGCAAAGGCAACCGGAGGGATTTCATCAATTTTGAATCAGCCATTTTGTTTTTTTGAAGGTCTAAAAATCCAATCCTCCCTGCAAGCGTGCAATAAAATTCGATGAGCTGGCGGATTTTAACAATTAACCGGGGTTTTGCACCAATTTAGGACAAAATTTCCACCAATTCCAAAAGTACCGGATTAAGTCTTTGGTGGTGTTTGATGGCTTTTTCAAAGGGCGTGTATGTGATGGATTTATGAATTTGACCCACCATGACGCCTTTTTTACCGTCGAGTAGCGCTTTGACGGCTTCCAATCCGAGGCGGCTTGCCAGCACGCGCTCCATGCAGGTGGGGCGTCCGCCGCGCTGTATGTGTCCGAGTATAGTGACGCGGATGTCGGCTTTGTAGGGCAGTTTGCTTTTTATCTCTTCCGCAATTTTAAAAGCGCCGCCCGACTCGTCGCCTTCGGCTACCACTACGATGTTTGCGTTTTTTTTATGCTCATGATTTTGAGTCAGAAAATGCGCCAGCGCATCGAGGTCGGTTTTGGTTTCGGGTATCAGCACGGCTTCGGCGCCGGTGGCGATGCCGCTCGCGAGGGCGATAAAGCCCGCGTCGCGTCCCATCACTTCTATGAAAAAAATGCGGTTGTGCGCATTGGCAGTGTCTTTTACATTGTCAATGGCTGCCATGGCCGTGTTGATGGCCGTATCATAGCCGATGGTAAAATCCGTTCCGTAAAGATCGTTGTCAATGGTGCCGGGAATGCCCACAAAATTTACGTCCGGGTATTCTTCCATGAAAATTTTCGCGCCGGTAAACGTGCCGTCGCCACCGATAGCGACTATGCCTTCGATGCCTTCGCTTTTCAGATTTTCGTAAGCCAGTCTGCGGCCTTCTTTGGTACGAAACTGCTCGCTGCGCGCGGAAAGCAGAATGGTGCCGCCCATCTGTATAATGTTGCTGACGTCTTTTCTTTTCAGCTTTGCAAAATCTTTTTCGATCATTCCCTCGTAACCGCGGCGAATGCCGACCACCTCGCAGCCAAAATGGATGCCGGTGCGCACCACTGCGCGCACACAGGCGTTCATGCCCGGCGCGTCACCTCCCGACGTAAAAACTGCTATTTTTTTCATTTTTCAGACAATGGCTGGTTCGAAAAAGTGCATCAAAATTGTCGTGGCGGTTTTTTTAGCTGTAGCGCCGCCACACGATCTTGATAAATTCTTTGGCTTTTTTCTTTTTCTCTTTGGAAGTCCAACTGAATTTGGCAGCCACTTCTTCACACAAAAAATCTTTGGCTTCCGTAAAAGAAGAAAATGAATTGAGTTGAACAATTACCTGGTTGAAAAGATTTTGGTCGCTGCCAAACAGCTCGTTGATGGTAAAAATCTTTTCATTTAAACCGAGCGCTTTTGAGAGATCGGGAATAGGCAGTTGCCCAAGTTTTTCCGACAAATCCACGGCGCCGCTGATTTCAAAAAGTTCTTCCAGTTCGCTGCTGACGTTTGATTTTTGGGCAGGTTTTTCAGGGTTGTTGGGGCGCGGCGCGGGAGTAGGCAGCGGCTCTTCTTCCTCTTCATCCTCCCAGGTGATTTGCTTCAGCGGCTGCGGCAATTCCTCGATGGTGGGCGCAGCGGATGGTTCTTTTTTACTTTTCACCCTCTCCTGCACGTCTTCAAAAGGCGGCGGCGTATCTTCTTCCGGTTCGGGTGGCGGCGGGGGCGTTTTGCCCGCTGGTTTTTTTACTTCCAACTCGATGGCCGGTGCGGGGGGTTCCTGCGGCTGGCTTACTTTAACGGGCTTTTCTTCGGGTAGTGCTTTTTGGCCGCTCACAAAAATCTCATAAAACTGCTGGACATAACTGCGCATCAAATCCCGCTCTATGGCTGCCACGCTTTCGGGCGAAGATTCGATACTTTTCATCAGCACATTTATTTTTTCCAGGATGATTTTTGCCTTTTCCAGATTCATGGTTGTCGGATTGTGATTTAAAATTTTCTGAAAAACTTTATCGAGTTCCGCCCGATTCGGTGGTAAAAGTAAAGATTTTTAAATGCCCGAAAGGAACGGTATTTTGAATTTTTTAATCTGGCAAAAATGCCTTTTCAAGTATGAAAAGAAAAATCCGATAAGATTTTTATGAGAACTTTCGTATTCGGCTTTAAATTAAAAAAACGAGGTATGCGAATTGCTATATTTGCCTTGATATGAAAGTTTTGTTAATAGAAGACGAGCAAAAAACGGCGCAATCCATCAAGTCATGGCTCGAAGAAGCACAAATGACAGTGGAATGCGCCTTTGACGGTTTTACCGGCAAGCGGCTGGCTACGCTTAACGAGTACGATATTATTATTTCGGACATTATTTTGCCCAAAATAAACGGCATTGACCTGTGCAGACATTTTCGCGAGACAGGCATTAAAACGCCGATACTTATGTTGTCGGCCCTGAGTCAGCCGGAAGACAAAGTGGCGGGACTCAATGCCGGCGCCGACGATTATTTGTCCAAACCGTTTCATTTTCAGGAATTGCTGGCGCGCCTGTATGCGTTGGTGCGGCGCTCTACGCAGCAACCTGCCTTTTCGGCAAAACTGACTTTTGCCGACCTTGAGTTGAATCTTGACACGCTTGAAGTGTGGCGCTCGGGAGTAAAAATCACGCTCACGCCGCGCGAATTTGCACTTTTGGAATACCTCGTGCGCAATCAGGGGCGCGTAGTGCCCAAAGCAGAAATTTCGGAACGTGTCTGGAATCTGATACCCGAAATTAATACCAACGTGATAGAAGTTTATGTCGGATATTTGCGCAACAAGATTGACAAAGGTTTTGAAAAGCGCCTGATACACACGCACTTCGGTGTCGGGTATTATTTGAAAAACGAGTAGTCCCATGCAATTACGAACAAAACTGACGCTACAGTTTATATTGATCACCGCCACCATTTTTACGATGGCGCTTTTGTTTATCTACGCTCAGTTCAGGCAACACACCGAAAACGAATTTTTTTCGGTGCTGGAGAGTAAAGCGCGGATGACTGCCGAAATGGTGCTGCGCCACGAAGAAGAACTAAAGCCAATCACCGAAGCCGCAACGGAACCTTCGCCGGCATTGCCTTACGGCGAAAATATTTTCATTTTCGACGCTTCCGACCAATTGGTTTTTGCACTCAACCCGGCTGGTGCGAGCATGTCCGGCAGTCAGATCAATCAAATCCGCGACAAAGGAAACAGCCGTTTTTTAAGAGGAAAATTGCAGGCGTTCGGTTTGGAAATCAGTTCGCCTTCCGGCAAAAATTATGTGGTGATCTCCGAAGGTTCTTTTGACAATTCGAAATTGATAGAGCTGCGCAATATTCTCATTTTCACTTTTTTTCTCATCATCGGCGGAGTAGCCACGGGAGGCTGGTTTTTTGCACGACAGGCTATGCGCCCGGTTTTTCAAATCGTAAAAGCGGTGGATGAAATTCGCCCCTCCGACCTGAGCCGGCGTGTGGGCAGCTACAACAAACACAACGAACTCTCACACCTCGTGGCCACTTTTAATCGCCTGCTCGACCGCATCGAACACGCTTTTCGGATGCAGCGCAGTTTTATTTCCAACGTTTCGCACGAACTGAAAAATCCGCTCGCCGCCATGGACGCACAGCTTCAGCTTGCGCGGCAAAAAGAGCGTTCGGCCGGAGAATACCGCAGCGTGCTGGAGTCCCTGCACGACGATGTACGCGAGATAACCGACACCGCAGAAAAATTGCTTCAACTGGCAAGAGTGCACTCGGATGCGGCGCATATTGAATTTTCAAAAGTGCGCCTTGACGAAATTATGCTCCAAACCAGGGACGCCGTTCTGAAAGTGAACCCCGAATATTCCATCGTTTTTGAGATACAGGATATGCCCGAACAGGAAGAACATCTTTTTATTTTGGGCAACGAGCCGCTGCTGCGTACGGCGCTGATTAATTTATTTGACAACGGCTGCAAATTCAGTCCCGACAAAAAAGTAAACGTACGCATTCGTTTCCGCGACAGCGGCAAACACGAAGTTGAAATTATAGACAATGGTCCGGGCATCCCGGAGGAAGATTTACAGCGCATTTTCGAACCGTTTTTTCGCAGCCCGCAACATTCCAATATCAAAGGTTCGGGTATCGGACTGTCATTGGTACAAAGTATTTTAAAACTGCACGGCGTGGTGGTTGACGTATTTTCCGCAAAAAATCACGGCGCCACTTTTAAGCTGAGTTTTCCGGTCACCCAATAATCCCCCGAGTAACATGAAATTATTTTTTGAAACATATTTTTTGAAAAAATCAGGCTGGAAAAAATTGTTTTTGCCGGCTGTTCTGATCCTGTGTTTGTCCACCTGCCGGCAGGATCAGCGAATCGAATCGCCCGACCGTGTTGAGGCATTTCGCGTGGCTTTGCAGTGGAACGAGACTCTGCTCAAACTCAACCGCTTCAGCGAAGGATACCGCCCGCCCGTGAGCGCGCAATTATTTGCGTATGCAGGCATCGCAGCCTGCGAGAGCGCCTTGCCCGGCTTGCCCGAAATTCGTTCGTGCAGCGAAGAATTCAGCGGGCTGGAATTGCCGGAATGGGACACTGAGAAACAACAGACTTTTATACTACCCGCTGCGCTGAATGCGGCTTATGCGGTCGTAGCCCGGCGTTTTTTTCCACACGCGCCCCTGTTTATGAAAGAGCATTGCCGGCGTAATATTTCTGAAATTGAAAGTGATTTGTACGACAAAT
>CALMIT010000411.1 GCA_937864255.1 uncultured Saprospiraceae bacterium | reverse complement strand
ACGCCGCCCATGTTTTGGATACACCTCAATATAGATTATCCTTTCAACCTGACGGGCGTGCTGTATTTCCCCAAACTGGGCAATGCCCTGGAAACGCAGCGCAACAAAATTCAGCTTTACAGCAACCAGGTGTATGTCACCGACAATGTCAAAGATATTGTACCTGAGTTTCTCACCCTGCTGCACGGCGTGATTGATTCGCCGGATATTCCGCTCAACGTTTCCCGCAGCTACTTGCAAAGCGACGCCAATGTCAAAAAAATTACCGGCTACATCACCCGGAAAGTGGCGGACAAGCTGGGCGAACTCTTCAAAAAGGACCGCAAAGCGTTTGAAGAAAAATGGCAGGACCTGGGTGTGTTCATTAAATACGGCATGATCTCCGATGAAAAATTTGCCGAAAAAGCGCAGAAGTATGCGCTCCTTAAAAACCTGGAAGGCGAATTTTTTGTCCTCGAAGAATATCAGGAAAAAGTCAAGGCTGCTCAAACGGATAAGTATAAGAAGGTGGTCATGCTCTACACCCACAGCGTAGACGATCACAGTGCCTATATCAATGCTGCGAAGGAGCGTGGGTACGACATCCTGGTCTTTGATCAGATTATTGACAACCATTTCCTCCAGCACCTGGAGTATCAATTAAAAGATGTCACTTTTGTACGGGTAGACTCCGACACGGTTGAAAATCTGGTGCAAAAAGACGAGGCGAGTGAATCAGTCCTTTCCGAAGACCAATCTGCAACGGTAAAAGGACTTTTTGAAGGTTTGAAATTGATGCCTGGCGCCAGTGTAGTCACCAAAGCTTTGTCGCCCAACGACCAGCCGGTGATCATCACCCGTCCCGAGTTTATGCGCCGCATGAAGGAAATGCAATCCCTGCAGGGTAACCAATGGGGAGACTTCCCCGACAGCCTGAACGTCGTTGTCAATACCAACCACCCCTTGGTAGCTCAAAAACTGGTAGGAGAGCAGGATGCTGAAAAGCAATCTGAACTCGCGCAATACCTGTACAACCTGGCTTTGCTCAACCAGCAGATGCTCAAAGGCACAGATTTGACCAAATTTGTCCAGAAAACGCTGCAGATTTTGCAGTAAAAACGGTTTCGTATATCGTCAAATAGAAAAGCCTTTTCGGGACGCGTCTTGAAAAGGCTTTTCTAATAGGATAAATTCCTGCTTTTTGGCATAGCACACTTATTTGAACAGTCTCATTTCTCCTGCTTTCCGGCAACCCAATTCGCGATCAATCGTTACTTTTCACACTAGCACACTAGCACACTAGCACACTAGCACACTAGCACACTAGCACACTAGCACACTGCCCTCATCCCGGATATTCCACAAAATTCCGGGGCGTTTCATAGAGCCGGACGGCCAGATCGAGTTTGGGATCCAGTTTTCTGCGCAGCAATTGCCAGATGGTGTAGCAGATGTGTTCGGCGGTGGGGTTCAAATTTCGAAACTCCTCAGTATCGAGGTTGAGGTTTTTATGGTCGAAGCGCTGTTCCACTTCCACTGCGATGATCTGTTTGAGTTCGCCCAGGTCAATGACAAAGCCCGTTTCAGGGTCCACCTCTCCAGTTACCTTTACCTCCAGTTCATAGTTGTGTCCGTGATAATGGGGGCTGCTGCAAAGGCCGAACACCGCAGCGTTTTGTTCGTCCGACCAATTGGGATTGTGCAGTCTGTGAGCGGCATTAAAGTGAGCTTTCCTGAAAACGGCTATGCGCATGTTGCTGGGTTTTTATTGAAAACGTAAATGGAATGGAATGGTTGACCGGTATGAGCTTTCGTTTGAAAGTGCGAGTGAAGAAGGGTGCCACTGCCATACATGCCGGAAAAAATAAGGTGAACGCCCGGTCAGTTTTTTCCTGACACAGCCGCCCTCCGTTTCCCGATTACCTTACACCCGTCAACCGTTTCAGCGCTTAAATTTCCGTTCTCCGTCTCCCGATTACCTTACACCCGTCCCCCGTTTCAGCGCTTAAATTTCCGCCCTCCGTCTCCCGATTACCTTACACCCGTCCCCCGTTTCAGCGCTTAAATTTCCGCCCTCCGTCTCCCGATTACCTTACACCCGTCCCCCGTTTCAGCGCTTAAATTTCCGTTCTCCGTCTCCCGAT
>CALMIT010000410.1 GCA_937864255.1 uncultured Saprospiraceae bacterium | reverse complement strand
AATCGTCGCGCGGGGCGTGCCGATGGTCCCTTTGATCATTTGCGTATTTGCTTGCGTGATCACAGGTGCGGCGGGTCCGGACGACTTTAAAATGCCCGCCGATGAATTGCAGAAAATGGAGTTTTGGGTAATTAAAACATTGCCGATACCCGGCGTGAAAATCCCCGTCGTCGAATTTCCAATCGTATTATTTTCAATTTTTCCGGCGGTGGTTGGGCCGCTTACAAAAATACCGTTAGAAGTATTCCGGGTGGCGGCGGAGGTACCGAGACTATTGTTTCGGGCTGTAAAGGAGATTGCATTGGGACCTGTAAAAATGCCGACGGAGTTGGTATTGATGTCGTTATCTTCCGCCACCACATTTGCACCCGCGGCGATGTTGATACCATTGGTAAAATTGGTCGCGGAGAGTCCCCGCACTGTTATGCTATTTGCCTGAAGCGTAAGCCCGGAAGAACCGCCGCCGAGCAGCGAACCGTCCAGAATGACCTGCCCCGAAGGCTGTGTGGAAGCGTCTATGACGGCGTTATTTTTTGAGATCGGAGGTAGCGGATCGCGGGGCGTGGGGCGGATGATATGGCTGCCCCCGCCGGGTATGTTGAAATATATCTGCGTGAGCGGCGTGACGGTGTTGAGGCAATTGATAGCGAAGGCCAAAGAGCCTGTCCCGTTCACGTTGGTGTTGGTCACCACGATGGGGTTAGTGTTCGGACACTGCGCTGCTGCTTCATTTTGCGCTAGGCAGATGAGTAAAAAAAGCAGCGCCTGCGGAAAAATATTTCTAAAAAAAAATTGAGTCATCAGGTGTGGTATTTTGGTGTTTATTGCCGCTGATTATCGAATAAAGTAAATCGGCAGGCCGCGATCCAATTGCTCTTCCGGCATAAAAGGTTCCTGCTCGGTGGGCGCCGAAGGCAGCTGCGATTTGACCATCGAAGGCACTCTTTTTTTCAAAAAATCATACAACTCGCCTAGGCGCAGTATTTTGTCGTCGTCGGCATCGGCGCGGTAGGTTCCGTGATCGTCGGTTACTGTTTTTCCCGAAAAAGCTTCCAAAATAGCTTCCGTGAATGCGCCGTTTTCCCAGGCTGCGTCTTCGTAACTCAGTTCATTGCTGCGGCAGGAAGTGAGCGTGGCGATACCCGGCTGCGATTTTGCCAAATCAATCAGCGCCTGGCTCAGTCCGGCATTGTCGCTGCGCGCACGCGCCGCCCCGCTGTGGCAGGCATCCAGGAAAATCAATTTTTTACAATCAATCTGGTTCAGGTTTTCGATGATGTCATTTTTAAAATCATGTGCAATCTGCTCGTATTTCGGATTATAATTGCTCTGCAAGATTTTAAAACGATTGCCGGTGATTTTGCCGTGCGAAGAAATGAAAACCATCAGCACGTCGTCGGGACTGATCAGGTTGTCTTTGTACTGATACACCAAATCGTACATCGCCTGCTGAATGCCCGTCAGCGTCGTCGTTTCGGGCAGTACGTACTGGCGCGTATAGACGTTGGCGAATAATTTTTCCGCCCCGCCCTGCTCCTGAAATGCCGCTGCAAAATCGGCGGCATCTTTGGACGTAAATTTCAAATCGGGATGGCTCGGACCGATGGTGAGCAAATGCAAGTTTGCGCGGCGCGGTTCGAAAATCACGTCCAGCGGCTCCGACACTTGTCCGTCCACCAGCACTTCGAGGGTATTTTTTCCGCGCTTGAGCGGCAATTTGTTTTTATAAGTATAAGTAAACTGCTGCTGCTCGCGGGTGGGCGCCGAGAGGTCTTCTTCGTTAAATTTGGAACCTTCCATTTCGATACCGTTCACGCGAAGTTTGAAGTCTTTGGGCTGCAAAGCCGAACCCGCTACCACCGTCATTTTAAACTCAAAATTATCCTGGTTGCGGTTGATGCGGTTGGTGCCGAGTTCGTGGGGCGCCGGGTCTGTCCATATCAAAATCGGTCCGCCTGCCAGCGGCCGCGCGCCGGGAGCGCCCATTTCCAGGGTCTTTTTTATTTTTTCCTTGTTGTTTTCTGCGATGGAAAATACCAGCCCGCCGGCAGTGCTTGTTTTACTTTTTAAAAATTTAAAACGCAGGTCTTTGGAAGAGCGAGGCAGCAAAGCGCCCAAAGGCTGAACGCTGGCGTCTGCCGCCGTCCACCCTGCCGGACATTCAAATTTTGCCGTCGCCATGCCCGTCGGAAAGTCGCCGGGATTCTCCACTTTCACCTGCAAGGTGATTTCGTCGCTGGTTTTGCTGGGAATGTATTGAAAGCCGGCTATCTCAAAAGCCGCCGCCACCGGTTCTTTGGTTTGAATGGTCACCGGGGTGCTGCCCATATTTTTTGCGCCGGAAAAAGCGGTCAGGTTAAATTCGGCTGCGCCCGTTTTCAGCGCAGCGCCGCTGCCGACAGGTATGAAAACCGCGCGCGATTCGCCGGCTTTTAAAGCGCCGACGTAATTGGTCGCCCAGGCCGAGAGGTCGGTCGTGCTGTTTTTTTGCTCCATTTGCAGTTTTACATCCGGCAGATCGAAGCTGTTGTTGTTGCTCACGGTCACGGTCAGGTAGCTGTTTTCGGAAGGGCGGAGTAGCCCGTCGTCGGTGGCCAGTTTGCCGGCCGAGCATTCTATCTTGGCCTGATCGCGCGCGCCGGCGTAAGCATTTTGCGCCGTCAGCGGGTCTGAAAGTCCGACTATCCAACCGTCCGTTCCACCCGCGCCTTTGGAAGCGGTACTGCCGCCCACCAGCGCATTTCCATCGTATAAAATCGTCGCCGTTTGAAAAATATCTTCCGAATCGCCGCCAAAATATTGCTCCCATTGGCGGAATCCGCCGCC
>CALMIT010000409.1 GCA_937864255.1 uncultured Saprospiraceae bacterium | reverse complement strand
GTATTTGAATAATCGTGTGGCTTTCGCCAAATGCGCGTCCGGATTCGTTTTCCTCCAGATCGTTCAACACGGATTTGATGGACGGCCCATGCCAGGGAGCGCCGTCGTAAACATCTTTTAGCAGATGGATGATTCTGAAAATTTCTGTCGTTTCGGACATAAATAAAATTGGTGGCGATGATAAAATGCGCCACCAATTTAGGTATTTAATTGATTAGGTTATTTCGAATCAATGATGACCCTGTACTTTTTTATGCGCCACGAAGCCCACCATCACGCTCAGCAAAATAGGCAGGCCAAAAAGTGCCAGCCACCACTGACCGGAAAAACCGGCCACAATTACAACTAACATCATCAGATAAAAACGAAGAATTATTCCGCGAATACTTAATTCGAAAAACATGGCTGAAAATTTTTTGGATGTAGGAATATTTTTGAAAATGAAACTTTTCAAAGGTAGCCAAGTATCTATGTGTAAAAGAATGCCTTGCGTCAGTGGAGAGGGTGACATTGGTCATCATTTTCAGTGCTTCCGGTTTAATTCCTGTTTTACTTCCCCTCTCCTCGTTTCAAAATACTTTTCATTTTTTCCTGATTGTTTTGAAAATTTGCCCGACCAAAATAATCCCGTAATACACAAATTATCATTCATGAAAAAACCGGTTTTTACACTTCTCTTTTTTGCGTTTTTTTGGTTTGCGCAGCCGCTTTGCGCTCAGGAAGAAATCGTGACGCCGCATTTTGGCGCCGCCAAAGTTCTTTTTCTCGACCACGGCGTGACCAATGATCTCGACACCCTCGAAATGACCAACGGACTTGAATTCAGCTATAGCCGCGAAATCAACGAATGGTCAAGGCTTTCCATTCCTTTGCGCATCGGCGTGGCAGACATAGCCGGCAGCCTCAACCGCAAAACGCTGGTGGGTCTGGACGCGACCATTCAATTTCCTTTTTTGAAAAAATTGAAAGCCTTTCAGCCGTATTTCATGCTCGGCGCCGGTTTTGTCATTGAAGATTTCGAACAATCGAACGTGCAAATTCCGGTCGGACTGGGAAGCAATATTTTCCTGGGCGGGCATTCTTACATCAATTTCCAGGCAGAATTTAGAAAAGCAAAAATAGACCCGATCTGCCCGAAGACCGCGACGGCGACGGCGTTTCCGACGATGCGGATAAATGCCCCGACACGCCAGGAAGCCTGACTGCCGAGGGCTGCCCCGACCGCGATGGCGACGGCATCACCGACGTCAATGACAGTTGCCCCGATGAAGCAGGCGTGCCGACTGCCGCCGGTTGTCCTGACCGCGACGGCGACGGCGTGGCTGACGCGGCTGATATGTGTCCCGACGAGCCGGGCTTGCCCGCCAAAAAAGGCTGTCCGGAATCCGATCGCGATGGCGACGGCATTGCCGACGAAAAAGATGATTGCCCCGATGACGCGGGTACGGCTGCTACCGACGGCTGCCCCGACCGCGACGGCGACGGGCTGGCAGACAAATACGACCTGTGTCCCGACGAGGTGGGTAAAAAATATACCAGTGGCTGTCCCGACAAAGACCAGGACGGCATCGCCGACAAATTTGACGATTGTCCCGAACTGGCCGGTCCGCCGGAACGGCGCGGCTGCCCGATGCGCGATACCGACGGCGACGGCATCATTGACGACAACGACGATTGCCCCGAAAACAAAGGTCCCGCCAGCAATCGCGGCTGTCCCGAATTGGGTCAGGAAGTGAAAGACATCCTCGCGCTAGCCGCCAGCAACGTGCAATTTGAAACGGGCAAGGCGGAATTGCTGAGTTCTTCGTATGCGATTTTGGATCAGATTGTGGACATTTTAAATAAATATCCCGACTACAAAGTGCGCATCAGCGGACACACGGATAATGTGGGGCAGGATGCGAAAAATCAAAAACTTTCCGAAGACCGCGCCCGCACCTGTTTTGAATATTTTGCCGGAAAAGGCATCGCGCGCGAGCGCATGAACCACGCAGGCTATGGCGAAACAAAGCCGGTTGCTTCCAATGATACGGCGGCGGGCAGAGCTACCAATCGCCGCGTGGAATTTGAGTTGTATATAAAATAGAACGTGATTTTTTAAAAAAGAAAAGGGAGACGGCATGCCAAAACCGCCTCCCTTTTTTAGTTTTATCAAAAATTTCAAACCGATGAATAATTTGGAAAAAATCAAGCGCTGGACAGAAAAACTGGACGCGCACGAAGCAAAATTTCACCAGCTTTTTGGCGGGCTGGACAGCCTGCAACTCAACTGGAAAGCCAATCCCGAAAAATGGAGCATCGGGCAGTGTATTGACCACTTAATCGTGATCAACAGCCTGTATTTTCCTGTTTTTGAAAAACTGGCTGCCGGCGAATATCAGCCTACGGGCTGGCAAAAATGGTCGCCCTTTTCGGGAATGCTGGGCAGGATGCTGCACAATTCCGTGAAGCCCGAAAGCAAAAGAGCGAACAAAACCATGCCTGTATTTGAGCCTTCGCAAAGCAACATTCCGGGCGACATTTTACAGTCTTTTTCAAAAATGCAGGCGGAGTTGAAAAACCATCTTTTAAAAATGCAAAACCTTGATTTTCAAAAAACTATCATCAGTTCGCCGGCAAATCAGTACATCACTTATTCGCTGCACGACGCCGTGAATATGCTCGTGGATCACGAAGAGCGCCACCTGCTTCAGGCTGCCGGCGTTTTGGAACAAATGAACAAAAACGGGCAGGGTTAAAAATTCTTAAATTTCACATTCTGAGGTTTTCATTCTCTCCATACCTGCCTACCTTCGCCGCCGGTTTCAGATTTTTTTCAATCCTTTCAAATAAAATTTTTCATGCAAAATAATCAGTTGATAGAGTGCGTGCCCAATTTCAGCGAGGGCAGAGACATGAATGTAATCAAACAAATCACC
>CALMIT010000408.1 GCA_937864255.1 uncultured Saprospiraceae bacterium | reverse complement strand
GGATTTGGAAATAAAATGATATCAATATTGCCGCTCTCAATTTGCGCCGAAGCTGAGCGCACCCAATAAATTGCGTCCTGACTGAAATTAGCGCTCAACCCTTCAAAAGAAAATTTCAGGTAGAAACTTTCGCCGCTTTCCTTTTTAATCCTGAAATACATTTGTTCTCCCCCGTAAAATCCTTCTACCTGATCTTTTGTAAATGGGTCATCTCCCCAAACAGTAACAGCCATTGCTCCTCCTTCGTATTTATGCGCACCATACACTTTGCCCCCGGACGATTGTACTTCCAAAACATCCCCCGGTTCCATAAACCTGGAAGCTTCCTGCCCGACAAAAACCAAAGTGGCGTTTACATCTGTATTTTCAGGCTCAAAGTCTTCCTCGTCACGCTCTCTATCCCGGATAAAGTTTGCCAAAGCAGGGATACAAGTGTCATTACACTGGTAATTAAATGTAGCCGTATTTAAGCCCCGAATTTGATAGCCATATCCCGGTCGCATACAGCGAATCTGGTCAATATTGCTGGAAGGAATAAAACTTTTACCATTTTGATCTTTCATCAAAACGACGGAGTTTAAAATAGAAGCAAATTGTTCGCCCGGCGTATTCCCGTTATCACACAGATAGCTAATTATTTTCCAGCCATTGCTAATTGTAATTGGATAATCTGCGGGGTTTACTTTTTTGCCTGTTATTGGTAAAACAGTATTTTCAGTTACCCGAATTTTGTATCCCTTTTTCATATCCCAATTTCCGAGGGAATTGAGATTTATGCCCGGTATGGTTGAAATACCATTCTCGTCTTTTATCAAAACAACTTTATTTGCAATCGGAGCCAATACCTGAAGCATGTTGGGATTATCTGGCAAGACATACGCGGAAATAATGTTCCAACCTGTTGTCAATTGTATATTCTGGGTAATAGAGGAATTGGACTCTAACCTAATCATATTGCTCAGTCCATCTTCCTTCCATTTATCGGTCGCATCAAAAGGAACAACTGCCGGCACTTGGAAAGTAGCAACTGCATCAAATTCTCTTGCTTCGCTGCCACGCCACACTTTAAATTTGAATACTTCATCATTACTAAGTCCATTCTTATTCGGAGATGTGGCATCATTTCCATAAGCTGCGAGAGCAATACCGGATGATAACCAGGCTTCGAAATTGGAACAAACCAATTGACCGTTTCTTTCAAAGAAAACGCCAACATAATCGCCCTGCTTCAGCGGTTGGTCATCGATCAGCGATACCAGTCCGCTGCCTAAAACAATCGTATGGTTTTTAGAAGTCGGCATTTTCGTCCACGGCGGTAATGTAGTATTATCTTCCACGGTAATATCAATGCAGTATGTATTTGAACCACAAGCATTAGTTGCTGTCAGGCATACCCTGTAATTGCCGGGCAAATAGGTGACAGGAGGCGGACTTTGTGCTGTCGAAGTTTGTCCATTGCCAAAATCCCAATTGTAGCTCGAACCATTACTAGTATTATTACTAAAAGAAACTATAGTGCCATTCGTATTTGCCGTAAATAGTGGCGTGGGCAAATTGCAAGGCTGTACGGTAAAAGTGCGGCAGCATACATAGTAAATTCCATTTGCGCCGCGGTAATACAAACATATAGTTATAGTTGAACCGGCGGCGTACTGCCTGTTGATTTGGTTTTGTGAGCCGATTAGCGTATTACCATCATACCATTGGATATCCTGATAAGAGGTATTAGTATTTAGTGTAACCAAACCTGTATTATCAACAGAATAATTAATGTCAGTACCACAATTGTTTGGATTGCATAACCAAATGCGGCGACAACAGATATACCATCTGTTATTTAGAAAATAACGCACAGTAATTACTTTTTCGCTACAATTACCGGAAGGAATAGACAGAATATTGGAGACTACGTTATTCCCCAATGACGCAAAATTGTCCGTATCATTTGTCCAACTGACATTCGTCGCACCGCTCTGGTTTAATTGAAACTGAAGCCCATTATTGGCTTGTACATACTGATAACGGAAATCAAGACCATCAA
>CALMIT010000407.1 GCA_937864255.1 uncultured Saprospiraceae bacterium | reverse complement strand
ACGGCAGGGATTTTTCAAACGCCTGCAATCACCGCGCAGCCGGTCGGCGGAACGGTCTGTGTTGGCGGTTCTTTTAATCTTACGGTAAGTGCCACCGGCGGTACGCCAAATTTGAATTATCAATGGCAATCCAGTTCAAACAACACCACTTGGTCAAATATCCAGGGTGCTACGCTCAATACATACAATGCACTTTCTTTGAATGCGACCACATATTTCAGAGTCATTGTGAGTGCCGGCGGAACGGGCTGCTCAAGCGTCACCTCCAATAGCGCAACCGTAACCGTATCGAATGGTCCGGCTATATCTGCGCACCCGGTGGGCGGCACTATTTGTTCGGGCGGTACTTTTACGATGAATGTGACTGCTGCCGGAGCTACCAATTATCAGTGGCAAATGAGTACAGACAATGCTTCGTTTTCAAATATCAGCGGCGCTACTTCGGCTGCTTATACGACTTCGGCACTGACTGCTACGACGTATTACAGGGTACTCGCTGGCGCCAGCGGGTGTAATAATATTTCAAATACAGCTACGGTCAGCGTTGTAGCTGACCCGACTATAACTACTCAACCGGCAGCCGGTACAATTTGCGACGGACTTTCCTACAACCTGTTTGTGATTGCAAATGGCGGTACGCCGGGTTTGAATTATCAATGGCAAAGCAGTTCGAATAATTCAACTTGGAGCAACATTTCCGGCGCTACCGGATTAAGCTATCAGACACCGGTTTTGAATACGACGACTTATTACAGGGTGGTTGTGAGCGCAACGGGAAGCGGCTGCACCACGGTCAATTCTCAAAGCGCCAAAATCACGGTAAATAATTGCGACGAAATTTGCAATAACCAGATAGACGACGACGGCGACGGTTTGATTGACGGCCTTGACCCGGATTGTCCGAGTAACTGCACTACGCCTGTTTTTAATTTTAGAAATCCTACACTCATTTCCGGCTCGGCAGGGGCTGTCGGGGCGGTATATCGCTTTTCCAATGTACTGTCGGGCGTAGATGCGCGGGTGACTATTCAAAACAAATCACACAGCGACATTGGCATCAACAGCATAGACGAGCCCGCTTCTACAAACGGCGGTTATGAGTCGGCTTTTCAGCCGATAATAGACTACAATTGGAAAAATTCAAATGGCAGTTATGACTCTCCCGGCGAGAAATATGTAATTTTTAAATTTAATTTTTACAATGCAGGCACTACCACGCCATACAACGTTCCTATTGTAAATCTGACTGGTTTGGATATTGACGGCAGCGGCTCCGAAGTGCGCGAATTTATTGAATGCAGCGGTTTTAATGCCTACGATATCCAAAGTCCGACGTCTCTTTCTCTTTCCGGTTCTTTGAAGGCGAAAGGAGCTTATCCGGCTTTCGACGGCGTGGACGAAACGGAACTGACAGCCATGATTTCATTCGCTTATCAAAATGTCAACTCAATAACTGTCAAATACGGCGGCGACTGGAACGGCACCCCGCTTTCCGGCTCTATTGAGGAAGAGCGCCTGAATTGTTTATATTTCAAATGTTATCAATTCAACACCACGATTACCTGCCCGTTGGCCAATGTTTCGGGCGGTGGCTCTGCATGTTTTGGTAACACAAAAATACTTTCGGTTTCAGTATCAGGCGGTAGTGGAAGCTGTCCGCTGCAATGGCAGTCATCGTCTGACAATGAAACCTGGACAAACATTTCCGGCGCCACCGGAAATACTTACATGACGCCTCCCGTGTCAGGAACGGTGTATTATCGAGTGGTCACGACTTGTTCGGGAAATACTGCCTGCGGAGAAATAATTTCAAATACCGGAATCGTGAGCCTGAAAACAGCGGGCTGCTCAGAGGTTTGCGACAATGGTTTGGATGACGACGGCGACGGTTTCATAGACGGCGACGATGTAGATTGCTGCCCCGAACTCACCGTAAATGCAGGCGCCAATCAGACTATTTGTACGGGCGGCTCTGCAAATCTTTTTGCGGCGGTTTTGGGCAATTCCAGCGGCGCATGCTCCGGCACGCTGGTAGATAATTTTCCCTATTCGGAAAGTTTTGAATCTGGTTTTGGCGATTGGGTGCAAAGCACAGCTGACAATATCAATTGGTCGAGGCTCGCGGGTTCCACGCCTTCTTCCGGTACGGGACCATCGGGCGGCGCTGCACACGGCAGCTATTATGTCTATGTCGAATCTTCAAGCCCTAACAATCCCAATAAAACGGCTATTATTTCAAGTCCTTGTTTCGATTTGTCGGAAATGTCCACGGCTGATTTTTCTTTTAAATACAGCATGAACGGAAGCCAGATGGGAAGCCTTACGCTCCAGGTAAGCACCACTGACGGCGCTTCCTGGACAGACCTGTGGAGCCTTTCCGGTAATCAGGGTACCGCCTGGCAAACTCAAAATGTGAATTTGAAAAATTTTGCCGGTCAAATTATTCTTTTGCGCTTCGTAGGCATCACGGGGAGCGGCTATTTGAGCGATATGGCTGTGGATGATTTGGCGCTGACTGCCAGCGCTTATTCTTTTGCCTGGAGCAGCGGACAAAATTCGGCTTCCATCGTCGTGACGCCTGCTTCTCCGACCGATTATACGGTCACCGTCACCTCGGGTATTTGCCATTATACTGACCAGGTACGCGTCAATGTGATTGCCGATCCGACAGTCACCAGCAATCCGGCGGGCGCTATCGTTTGTCAGGGCGAACAGCACACGCTAAATGTGGACGCCACAGGCGGCACACCCAGCCTTGATTATCAATGGCAGAGCAGCCCGGATAATTTAATCTGGACAAACATACAGGACGCTAATCAGGAAAATTATACCACGCCGCCTGTTTATGCGCCGGCTTATTTCCGGGTGCTTATCAGTGCTGCCGGAAACGGCTGCGGCAATACCGTTTCAAACAGCGCTTTCGTGGAGCTTAGTCCCGGATTGGTTGTCAATACGCACCCGGTGGGTTTTACCGGGTGTATCAACGACAGTCAGGTATTGACTGTAAATGCCAGCGGCACGGGACTGTCTTATCAGTGGCAAAATTCTCCCGATAACTTGAGTTTCAGCAATATTGCGGGCGCTACCTCGAATGTTTATACGCCGCCCACCAATCTTATCGGCACCAGATTTTACAGGGTAATTATTTCTAACGGCAGTCTGGGTTGCAATACGCAGATTTCAAATAGCGCTACCGTGACCATCCAGCCTTGCGTTGAAATTTGCGATAACGGTATTGACGACGATAACGATGGTCTGGTAGATTGTGCCGATCCGGAATGTACTTATTTTTCCGTAGCGGGTGTTATCACCACGGGGGGCTGTGCAAGCATTAATAATGGAGGCTCCATTGATATTTCCGTTACCGGAAACGGTCCTTTTGCATACGTCTGGAACGACATGACGCCGTCGGCGAGGTGGACTTTTGAACAAAATACAAATGACGTGAGCGGCAACAATCACCACAGAAACGGCGGATTAGGCTCCGACGAATATTCACTGGATGCGGTAGAAGGATTGCGCGCTTTTTTCTTCGACGGAACTACTTATTTGCGATACAGCATTGACGGAGAATTTATGGAAACCAGTCTGAATAAAATGGCTGTTTCCATGTGGATAAAGCCTTTACATTTTACGGGTTATCAGCAACTTTTTGACGAAGGCGGAGCTACCAACGGAATTGGTATAAGACTCAACGGAAACAACATAGAAGCCGCCGTGCGCGATGGCGGCACTCAGTTTAATGCCGGTGGTCACGTACTGCCTGACGACGGCGAATGGCATAATATCGTTTTTACTTTTGAAAACGGCGTCGCCATTCTTTACCTCGACGGCGTAGCCGGTACGCCGGTGTATTGCAGTTTTTCCAGCATTGGCAATCACAGCGGCAACGGCGGTTTCGGTTATCACGATTCCGGTTCCGGCTTGGGCGGCGGCGCGGGAGATTTTTTCTACGGCTTGATGGACGATATACGATATTATGAAAATAAGGCGCT
>CALMIT010000406.1 GCA_937864255.1 uncultured Saprospiraceae bacterium | reverse complement strand
AAAACTGGCCGACCCGCAACGCGACGGTATCAATCGCTACGTGTATGCGCTTTGCAATGCGATGCGCTATTTGCAAAAAGAGCGCAGCGAATTCCGGCACGTGCATGTGGACTTGCTGGTAGGCGGCGCTATCGTGCCGCTGCACCAGGATTTGAAAGTGAGCTCGAATGAGTTGAAGGGCGCGCAGTCGCCGGACTGGGTGGCTGTTTCAAAAAATACTTTCAAAAAATTATTGCCCGGCTTTATTTATCGCCCTTTGCGGCGGCTGTACCTGGAAAGTCCCGCGCGGCTTTTGCTTGAAAAACAACGCCTGTTGATGCGCCTGATCCGTGAGTACAAAAACCTGAAAAGCTCGCGCCGGTTTTTTGCGCAGTACGACCTGATTCACGTCACTTTGCCGCAGCATTACCAGTATTTCCGGCTTTTGCAGCACAATTTTGTGGTGACCGTACACGACCTCACGCACAAACTTTTTCCCGAATTTCATCTGAAAAGTAATGTCAGAAATGCGGAGCGGGGCATGGATTTTATCAAAAAGAAAAATGCCGCCGTCATCGCCGTGTCGGAGGCTACGAAGGCGGATTTGATAGAGATTGAAAATATTGAAAACCAGCGCATTAAAGTGATTTTAGAAGCCGCCGACCGCGAGCGTTTCAACCGGATTTACGATGAAAATACGGCGGCGAATGTGTTGAAAAAATACGGTTTGGAAGGGCAGGTTTATTTTTTCAGTCTCGCCACTTTGGAGCCGCGCAAAAACCTGCGTAACACCCTCCGCGCTTTTTTAAAACTAAAAGAAAAATACCCCGGCAATCCCGTCAAATTTGCGCTGGCCGGAAAAACCGGCTGGAAAGAAAAGCCGGATTACCCTGATCACCTCGACATCCTGCCGCTCGGCTACGTGAATGATGAAGATTTGTCGGCGCTGTTTACGGCGGCGTTCGGCTTTTGCTACGTGTCACATTACGAGGGCTTCGGACTGCCTTTGTTGGAAGCTATGCGCTGCGGGCTGCCCGTCATTTACGGCGACAACAGCAGTATGATCGAGATAGCCGCCGGCGCCGGACTGCCCGCCGATGCCGCCGATCCGGATTCGATTTTTTTGCAAATGGAAAAATTGCTGAACGACGCAGATTTGCGCGCCGAACTCAGCGCCAAATCCTTCCGTCGGGCTTTGGATTTTAGTTGGGAAAAAGCAGCGCGGGAGACTTTTGAATTGTATCAGTCGGTGGCGGAAAATGCAGCCAAAAGCGGTTGAAGTTTTTTAAAGGTTCATTCCGGCACGGACGCGGCATATATTTTCATTTTTTGAAATCCGAACGAACCCTGCGGGCGATCTTGCGTAAGTGAAAACCGAGCGGCTGAAAAAAGGAGCGCACCGGCTTATATTCAACAATCAAAAAATCTGCGCATCGCAGCAGGTTTCATATCCCTCAAGATGAGCGCATCAACAAAAACAGGAATTTATCCCGGTATTTTTCTGGCTATCGTGTGGCTGGCGTATGCCCTGAGCGATTATTTGTTTCATCACGCTTACTACGCTCGCGCGGTTGCCGATTTTCAATATTGGGGATTTATAATTTTCTCGACGGCAGTTTTTGTGTTGTTTGTCTGGTGGCGTGCCGGAAGGAAAAATCTGCTCAAAGATTTCAAATTACAAAACCTGCGCGGGTGGCACTGGTATTTGCTTTTTTGGCTGTTTTGCTGGGCGCTGCTCGGCAGTTTTATTTCCCAAAATCTACCCGATGAAAATACGCCCGCGCTCGTTGCCCATTTTACGGTAAAAAGTTTGCTGCTGCAATCTGCGCTTGCATTTATCACGCTTTCCGGCTATGCAGCGGGGCGGCTGGTTTTAAAACCGTTTCAAAATTTTTTACAAACCACCACTTTCACGCTTGCAAGTGTGGCGGTAGGATTTAGCCTGATCGGCACTTTGCTTTTTTTGCAGGGAGCAGTGGCGCCGATACAGGGAATTTTATTTCTGATCGTGATGGCCGCGCTGATTGTGTGGCAATACAAGCCCGTTCTTGATTTGCTGAAAAGCATTTTTTTGAAACCGGTCTCGGTCGGCGGGCTTAGCTTGTGGCAGGTTTTTCCGATGTATATCTTCATAATTTTCTTGGCTGCCAGTTGGATTGACTCCGTCAAATTAATTCCCATCGAATACGACGGACTGAATCTTTACGGCAATCTGGCGCGCAATCTCGGTGTGGGCAAAGTGCTGCTCGGCGGTTATCAGCCTTACAACTGGTCGCTTTTTATGAGCCTCGGCTGGCATTTGTTTGGCAGTTCGAGTGTGGGTTTACTGCTTTCTTTTTTACCGGGCTGGCTGGCTTTGGCTGCTACTTACCGGCTGGCGCGCGTGTGGCTGCCTGTGAGTGCTTCGTGGCTGGCAGCAGCCGTGCTGATCACCCTTCCGATGTTTGTGTATCAACTCGGCGGCAGCGAAAAAATAGATCTGGCGCTACTGTTTTTCCAGTTGATTATTCTTTTGGTGATTATTGAATTGTGGCAGTTTCCCGGCACACAGCCGGCTGATAAAAAAGTGCCCGCTCTGCCCGAGCATATTACTTTTTTAAAATGGCAGGTACCATTGGAAGTTTTTGTCTGGGCTGTCGCGGGCTGGCTGTCGGGTTATGCTTTTGGCGTAAAACTGACCGCCTTTTTTATGGTTTTCGGATTACTGACCATGTTGTTTTACAAAAACGGAAACCGGCAGGCTTTTTTCGGGAGCTTCCTGACGGGCTTTGGTTTGTTTTTTCTTTTAAATATACAAAAACTCGCCGCCGCCCCCGCAGGCTCTTTGAATTTCAAACTGTTTTGCGCTTTCTTTTTGATTGTCGGCGTTTTCCTTTTGTACAAGTATTTTCAGGATAAAAAACCGCTGCTGCTCAAGTCGCTCCGGCTCAGCGCCGTATTTTTTGCTTTTACCCTGCTGGCTTTTAGTCCCTGGCTGGTAGCCAATATGGTAAAAACGCAGGGTGTTTCGATTGAAAAAATGATACAGGGAAAAGACAATACGCCCGCCATAGAAGTAGGCGACGCGCTGATGTCTCAGCAAGGTGCGGCTGCCTCCGCCGGCAAACCCGTGACTTTCCAAAATACGACCCGCCGCGAAGAATTGGACCGCTATATGGGCTATACGGAGGGCTTTGCAAAGTACCTCGGTATTTTTTACCGGCTGACCATGAATACCGAAATCAAAAACCGGATTTATGTAGAAATCGGTCTGTTTTTCCTGCTTTTTTTGCCCTTTCTCATGTTTGAAAAAAGGGAGGGTTTGAAGATAATTTCACCGCGAAATGTGGCGGCGCTGCTCGCACTTTTGCTGGTGCTGGCAATATCGGTTTACACCGCGTGGGCGGGCAAAGGCGACCTGAACGCTGCACTGAATGCGCAAACTGCTGCGCAACCCGCCGGAATCCGCTGGCTGTTTGAAGGTTTTGTCGTTCCTGTCACGACGCTCCTTTATTCTTTTGGCAGTATTTTCAAAAGCGTCCCGCTGCTGTTTGGCAATACGTATATTTTCTTTACCATATTCATTTCGCTGGTTTTGACAGGATTTTGGTATTGGCTTTCATTGCCTTCGCTGCGCCGTTTTCCGATTACGCTCAAAGCGCTGTCGGGATTTTTGACAGGCTACGTTTTGCTCTGGCTCTGGCTCGGCAACGGCATTCCCTGGTATGGCATTCTGGCTTTTCCGCTGATGGTCATATTGGGCGTTTACCTTGTCGCGGAACAAAAAGAAACACTTTGGCGGTCTTATTTCCGGACGGCGGTCGTGGTGCTGCTTTTGATGGGTGTTTTTCTGCGTTTTTCCAGCACAGACAAACAGGGAATGGCTAATAATGCCGAGATTTTTTATATGCCGAGCATTGCTTACAGCACCGGCATGGTGACGAAGGAAATGGATATTTTGAAAAATATCGGCGAGGCTTATGCACATGGCGCGAATGCGGTGAATGTGGACCTGACCGGTAAAGTTTACCGCGTGGGTACGTATATTCATTATTTTATCAAAGACAATCACCGGCGCGTGTTTGAGGATAATCAACTCGGGTATTTTCAGGATGTGCTGACTACGCTTGACAACCCGGCAGATTTTGTGGATGTGTTGAAGAAAAATGGATTCAGGTATATACTTTTCAATCCGAAAGACGTGCAATTTGACCAGACTCCCGAGCAGACTTTTCATAAAAAATTTGACCGTTTTTTACAGGTTATGTCCGATGCGCCCAATGTGCGGGTGCTTTCTACCAACAACATCATAGCTGATCCGAACGGCACTGTCCGCTTACAAAAATCTGACGGCTCGATACTCAACGGCAGTTTTGGCATAAAAGGTGAAACCATTAAATTGGGCGACCTCGCGGTGTTGGAAATACTTTGATGTGTTAATTTGCTGATGTGCTGATGTGATAGGCGTCATTACTCGTCATTCTACATTCGCTATTCTACATTCGCTATTCGAAATTCGTCACTCAATATATCCCATGAACACGAAAATTAAAAAATCCGATTTGTATGTCGGCATTCCTGCATGGAACGAGGAAAGCCACATCGCCGGCGTCATCGCCCGGCTGCGCGCGGAGGGTTTTGAAAATGTGGCGGTGGTGGACGACGGCAGCACGGACAATACTTTTGAGGCCGCACAAAAAGCGGGCGCGCTGGTGCTCAGGCATCCGATCAATTGCGGCGCTGGCGCAGCGGTACAAACCTTGATAGAACTGGCGCGCGTGGAAGACTGGCAATATTTGCAACTGATAGACGCCGACGGGCAGCATTTTGCAAGCGACATCATCCGGCTGATGAATAAAGCGGAAGCCGAAAACCTGGACCTGACCATCGGCAGCCGTTTCATGACCGAGGGAAATGAAATACCCGCCATCCGGCGTATTTTTAATCGCCTCGGCAATGTGCTGACCAATTCGTTTTGCAAGCAAAATTTTACGGATACGCAGAGCGGCTTTCGTTTGCTGAATCGCCGCGCCATTGAAAAAATAGAACTGGCTTCCAACGGCTTCGGCTTTTGCAGCGAGATGTTGCTGCGGGCTGAAAAAGCGGGTTTGAAAATCGGGGAAGCGCCTATCAGTGTGCTGTACACCGAGTATTCGATGAGTAAAGGCCAAACCAGCCTGCAAAATGGCTTCCGTACAGCCTGGCAGTTTATTGAGCACCTTTAGTAGATGTTTAGATTTTAGATTAAGAGATGTGAGATTTTGGATCAGTAATTTAGCTCATAGTTGGTAGGTCGTAGGGAGACAAGGGACGGGGAGACTGGGAGTAGCGGGTTATAAACCTTCATCATCCCTCATCCACTTTCATAAACTGATTAGCTCGTAGTCGGTAGGTCGTAGAGAAGATGAGGAGACTGGGGGAAAAGGAGACACAGGGAGAAAGGTATAATTTTTAAATTCGTCATTCAAAAATCGTCACTCGTCACTCGAATTATTCTACATTCGTCAATCATCATGGAGCTTCGCCTTTTTCAAATCATCGTCATTTTATTTTCGCTCGGACTCGGCGTGTACATCGTCCGCAGTTTCCGCGTGGCTAAAATACGATTACTGGAAATGGTGGTCAGTTTGCTGATCCTGGTCGCCTTTTTTTGCCTGGCGATGTTTCCCGACGCCATTTCCAACACGCTGGCGCGCTGGCTGGGTATCAAAAATAACATCAATGCCATTTTGTTCGGCGGCATCGTGTTGTCGCTCTGGCTCAATTTCCGGCTGTGGGTGCTGATACGCGAGCAAGACCGCCGCATCAGCCAACTCAACCGCAACATCGCCCTGCGCGAAAAAAACAAATCCGCAGACTCCTGAAAGCGCCCATGAAAATTTTATTTGTACTGGAATATTATTACCCCAACGTGGGCGGCGCCGAAAAACTCTTCAAGAGCCTGGCGGAGGAACTGGCTGCGCGACATTTTGAGGTGGAAATTCTAACTACGCGTTTTAGAAACGACCTGCCTGCCCGCGAAGTGTTGAACGGCGTCAGCATCCGCCGCGAGAATTGTTTCAACCGCTTTTTTTTCACCTTCCTGGCGATACCGGCGGCACTGCGCCGCGCCGCGCATTTCGACCTCGTCATTACCACTTCCTACACGGCGGCTTTCCCGGCCTGGCTGGCAGCCAAAATGCGCCGCAAAAAAAGCCTGATCATCTTTCATGAAGGCTGGGATCGACTCTGGTTTCGATTGCCTTATTTGTCCGTCTGGCAGCGCTACGGCTTTTATTTTTTTGAAAAATTTATTTTAAAACTGCCTTTCGACACTTTTGTCGCGGTATCCGAATTTACCCGCCGCAGTCTGGAAAGCGCCGGCATCGCGCCCGCAAAAATTCAAACCATTCACAACGGACTGGATTACAAAGAATTACCAAATCAAAAGCCGGAAAAGCCTGCGCGATTTACGGCGACCTACCTCGGCAGGCTCGGTGTGAGCAAAGGGCTGGACTTGCTGCTGCCCGCTGCCGCCGCGTTTGTCAAAACGCACCCCGACAGCCTTTTCAAAATCATACTTCCGCTGCGTCCCGCTGCATTCCTGAGGCGCATCAAAAAAGAAATGACCGAACTCGGACTCGGCGACAAAAACATAAAACTGCTGCACGAACTCTCCCGCGAAAATTTGTACCGCGAGATGCTGCAATCCACCTGCATCCTCACGCCTTCGTACAGCGAAGGCTTCGGCTTCGTGGCTGCCGAGGCGGTGGGACTGGGCTTGCCGCTCATTTCTTCGCAGCAGGGCGCTTTGCCCGAGGTAGTGGGCGGGCATTTCATCGCTATGGAAAATCAAAGCCCGGAAGCCCTCCGCGCCGCGCTGGAAAAAGCATACGCGGGCGAATGGAGCTACCTGCCACCTAAGTATTTTCCGCTGGAAGAGACGGTGGAGCGGTATGTGGAGATGATAGATAGGAGTTTTTCTAAATGATTGAATAATTGACCTTCATGAGCCTAAACGGGTGAATCTACTTATCAATTATAACTTTTAGATATTGCTCCCCTATACTTGAAGTAATTTGAATGATGTAAATTCCGCGTGCTAAGTTCTTTAAAGAGAAAGTATGTTCAACTTCTTCGGCTGTCTTATTTATTTGCATATACTCCATTGTTTGTCCCATCGTATTTATAATTTTTACTTCATAGTTTCCGAAACTTTTATCCCTAAGTTTTAAAATAAATGAACCATTGTTAGGGTTCGGATAGACTAAAATTTTTGAATCTCCATCTTTATTTTCAGTATTAACAAGTGTAACGGATATATTTTTTGATTTTAAAGTATTTCCACATGAATTAGCTGCTATTAATAAAACCGAATAGGTGCCGTTATTTGCATATTTATGGCTGGGGCTAAACTCAGTGCTTGTATTATTATCACCAAAATTCCACGAATAATTTTGTGCTAAGCCGGATTGGTTGGTTTTATTAATAAATTTTACCGAATTACCCGAGTCAAAACTATAATCAAAATCAGCAGTAGGTTTTCCATTAATTTTAATAAAGGAGTTTTTTGTTATGGAATTATTTCCGCTATTATTATTGATTGTCAATGACACTGAATAAATACCAGGAGTATTATACACAACCGAAGGGTTCTGTTGGGTTGAGGAGCTAGGTGTGCCTCCTGGAAAATTCCATAAAAATGAAGTTGGATTTCCCCCAGATTGATTTGAAAAACTTACTGTCAAAGGTGAACATCCTTCCTGAATATTAGATTGAAAGTTCGCCACTAATCCCGAAGAAGGAGTAAAGGTTATGGAGTACCCATATGGGAACCTCCAGCTATTCGTTGTTGGTACACCACCTAATTCTAAATAATAAGTTCCGGCTGCAACTTGCCTTGAAATATGAATATTGCTTTCTCCTTTGGATGATATCTCGTGGATTTTAACCTTAGCGGAATTCAGAAGATTGGCACTGAAATTTTGAACTGGAATGTTCCAAATTCCAATTTCAATTTCTCCAGAAACTGGTACGGTAAATTTAAATTGATCCAAATCAATAGTATTATTTGGCGGGGGCAAAGGATTATTAGAAGCCTGTTGAGTGCAAAAACCAAAATTCAAAGAATTCATTGGAACCTCATATGCCTGATTATATGAAAAAGGTTCATCCAATCCTCTGATTAATGCTGGATGATTTTCTTTGTGGATTTCTAAATGCCCACTTCCAACGGTAAATTTATCTGAATAGGGTGGCGAAAATGGAGGGGCAGCCATCAAATAATTATTCAAATCGGCTCTGTCTATATCTACAATCCAATCATCCGGAGAAATAATGCATGAATAGGAAATATCTAAAGGTGAAGTTTTTTCATTAAGCCCAATAATAAGATTACCACCTATTCCATTGCAATTAATATCATTATTGTGAAATATGGAAAAAGTGCTCTCAGTTCCACCGAATAAGTACTGCCCACCAAATAGTATTGAAGGGTACCTTAAATCTCTGACGGCTTCAGAAAAAATATCATAACCGGCTCCCCATCCTAAGAGGTTTAGTCCAGGGATATCAAAATTACTACCACCATTGGGGGTTCCAATAGTAAGTATCTTTGCGACGTGATGATTTCCATCTGATTGCCAGTTTGACTGATTTTGGATATATTCACGTGCTGCTAAACCTCCCATACTATGCCCCACTAAAATTACTTTTGAGGCTCCAGATACAGTCAAAACTTTCTTAACGGCATCTTTTATAGCCCATCCTTGTTTTACAATAGCGGATTGATTGCTATAATCATCATTAAAAGGTATACCATCATTTCCCACATAAGGTTCACCGTTGGTTGAAACATCAAAGTTAATATAATAATAATCACCCATTCTTAAGTTATTTGTACTTGTAAATGGATAAATAAATCCATCCGAGGTGCTTTGGTCGTCGTCTGGATTTAAACAATAATCTAATCTGCCGCCATATGACCAACCATAAAATAAATTACATGTATCTGTGAATAAATCCCAACCCTTATCATTTCCAGTCCACCCATGAATAAAAAGGATTGGATAGGTATATTTTTGATAGCGTTGTATTGCATTATTGATTTTGAAAGTAATGCACCCTGTAGTATTGGAGGCGCAAAACAGGTTTTCTTCGTCATCTTCCTGTACACTACCATAAGGATCTATTTCTAAACCGATATAGTAATTACCAGATACCAAAGCTTCGGAAATTGGATAAATAAACGAGATTTCCTGAGAAAGACCAGGTCCGAGTTGTTTAATAGAAACTCGACTAATAATTTCAGAGTTTTCTAAAGTTAAATCCTTGCTAAAGTAAATGAAGAGATAGTTTGCTACAGCGGTTGAATTTCCAATATTAGAAATTGTAGCATCAATGCGAAAAATATCTCCTTTATCAATATTTGAAGGAGAGAATTCAATTGCTGTTACAACCAAGTCTGATAAAGACCAAATTTGACTTGTAAAGCAAAACAGCAGTAGTTTAAGAAGAAAAGCTTTTTTCATAATATTAAAGTTTGTTTGGAGTAGGTGTAAGAAGATATTTCTTCAAATTCTTTGCAGACTTAAGCTTTACTAAATATGTACCATTCTTGTTGAGATGGCTAAAATTACCTGTTTGTTTTAGAAAAACTCTTGCATATACATTATGCTGGCTATAAGATTTGATCCGAGCCTGAGCGATTATTTTTGGATTGATCGCGTTTCTTCAAAATAATGAAATTTGAATGAATAGCCGCGCCATTCATGGCGTGGTGAAAGAGTGCATCGCCATCGGCTTTAGCCGAAATAGTAGATTGGGCTAAAGCCCATTTATCTTGTATCGGAGTCACCGCCTTGAAAGGCGGAGCAATTTATTTTTTTGAGTGTCATTTTCTTCCTCCGCGAGGGGGATTTTGGATTGATTGCCGTTTCTTCAAAAAAATGAAATAAGAATGAATAGCCGCGCCATTCATGGCGGGGTGGAAAAGTGTATCGCCATCGGCTTTAGCCGAGATAATAGATTGGGCTAAAGCCTTTTTATTTTGTATCGGAGTCACCGCCTTGAAAGGCGGAGCAGTTAATTTTTTTGAGTGTCATTTTCTTCCTCTGCAAGGGGGATTTTGGATTGATCTTGTTTCTTCAAAAAAATGAACCGAAACATCTTAGAGCAACAAAAATAATCAACCAACTACGCACACAGCCATGTTCATTGCGTGGTGTAATTGCTCATTCGGGTTTCGTATTCATGCGACAATATGGAGAAAAGCACAGCGTCTGAATATTTGTCTGCAATCCAAAAATATTGCCTTAATATTCCCTCTTTTTTAAAGTTATTTTTTTCTAATATTCTCAAAGACGGCACATTTTCAACGCCAACGAGCGCCTCAATTCTATTAAGTTTTAGCTCTTTGAACCCATAATTAAGGATTGCTTCCACAGCCTCGCTCATTA
>CALMIT010000405.1 GCA_937864255.1 uncultured Saprospiraceae bacterium | reverse complement strand
ACCGGACTTTCCTGGGCGAAAAAAGTGAAGTGAAAAAGGAATGAGAAGGCAGTCAGGCAGCATGTCATTTTTTTCATAAGAATGGTTTTTTGCCTGAACGAAAAAAAGATTTCAAAGATTCTGTGCCTTAAATTTTTTCAACTTTCCTCCGGCTCTCTGCCCACAAACCGCCAACTCAGCCCCGCACTCGTCAGATTGACCAGAAAATGAAGTATCGCCGGCAACAACAACGAGCCGGTAAGTACGAATAGCGAGCCGAAAACCACTGACAAGACGGCGATCTTTGCCACAGATTCCCAGCCCTGGTACAGGTGTGAAACTGCAAAAACTACTGACGGCAGCATCACCGCAAAAACCAGCCCCGTGCCGGTAGGTTCGAAAACGGCGGCGAGATAATTGATTAAAAATCCGCGAAACAGGATTTCTTCGCAAACGGCTGCCGTCACCACTACGAGCAAAAACTGTCTGAATTCTGCGCCGGTCACGGGCATGAAAGGGGTGTGGGTTTTCCATTCCTCGCGCGTTTCGCGCAGGCTCTCCGGCGAGTTGATTTGCTGAAAAGAGTCAAATAAAAACGCCGCGACAAAGCTGCCTATCAATAAAAGCACCCAGGCGGTGTGCGCCCAGTCGGGCAGGTGCAATCCCAGCGCGCTCATCGGGCGCTCTTTGAGCCACCACACAGCCAGCACCAGCAGTGTAAGTACCCACTGCGAAAAACTGTTGATTTTATAAATGGCAAATTTTTCTTCGGAAGTAAAAGCCCCTTCTTCCTCCATCACCGAATCGCCCCGGAAAAGCGACTGGGCGGGTATAATCACACCGAGCAGCAAGGCTAATAAATGGTCAATCAATCCGGGTTCGTTCATGAATTTTGGAGTGTGTAGTTTTTTTAAGTCTATTTTTTTAAAAACTCCGAGTACATCTCGCCTTTGCGGTACATTTTGAGTACGTGTCGCGCTGTGCCGCTCAGGTTTTTGGGCAGGTTTTCGAGTGGGAACCACGCGGCTTCCTTGAATTTATGCGGTTCGCGGTTGCGCAGTTGTCCTTCCCATTTTACGGTTTTGAAATACAAAATAATCCGCGTGCCGTTTCTGTCTTTTTTGTGCAATACGTGCGCCAGCCGCAGGTCTTCGGGTTGCAACACCAAGCCCGCCTCCTCAAAAGCCTCCCGCACCAGCGTCTGCCGCGCAAATTCGGAAGACTCTATGGTGCCGCCCACAAAAGTGTAGCGTCCGCCGTTTGGCTTGGTCTGTTTTAGCAGCATGATAGTGCCTCTGTGGTACAGAATGAGCCGGGTTTTTAAAGTGATTTTATCAAGCGCCATTTTATACTCCGAATTTTTTAAAACTTAAAAATTCCGCGTGAAAATACATTTTTATCAATGTGTCAGCCACCCATTTGTTCAATAACTTCGTCAAAGATTACGATTCATTTATTTTGCGGTTTTTGTGATCAAGGCAGCGGCAATTTATTTTTCCAAATAGCAGCCGACGACGCGAGAGGTTTATTTTTGCGAAAAAAAATCAGGACAATGAGACGTTTCTGGATTTGGGTCATGTGTTTTCTATTTTGCAAAAGTTTGCTTTTTGCAGACGCCGGAATGCAGTTTGAAAAAGCCAACCGCGCTTTTCAAAAAGGCGACTTTGCCGCAGCAATTGAATTGTACGAGTCCGTTTTAAAAGAAAATTTTGTTTCTGCCGAATTGTATTACAACCTCGGAACGGCTTACCTCGAAAGCGGAAAAACAGGCAAAGCCATCCTCTTTTTTGAGCGCGCCCTGTTGCTTGCCCCCGCCGATGCCGACCTGCTGCACAATCTCGAAATCGCCCGCTTGCGCACCAAAGACGAATTTTCCAGTCTCCCCGAATTTTTTATCAGCCGGTGGTGGAAAGCTGCCGCCATGCTGGGCGGCGTGGTTTTTTGGACGATGTTGTCCGTTCTTTTTTGGTGGGCTGGGTTGGGTCTGTGGAGTCTTTTTTATTTTGAAAAAATCAATATTTCCAAAAGCCGATTGTGGATGATTTCAGGGATGTGCCTGCTGCTTGCTTCGCTATTTTTCCTGCTGGCGCTTACGCGAAAAAACGAAATTGAAAATAACCGCCGAGGTATCGTGCTTGTGCCGGAAGCAACCCTGCGCAGCGCTCCGGAAGACGACAGCGCCGAAGTGACAAAAGTGCACGAAGGCGCAAAAATCATCGTAGAAGACGAACTCGGCGACTGGATTAAAGTGCGCCTGCCCAATGGCGAAACCGGCTGGCTTTTGCCTTCCGATTTTGAGCAGATTTGAAAAATTGTAAAAGGGCAGTAGCTATAAAATCAAGCTGCTGCGCTATCCCGCCTGCACGCTCTCGCTTTTAAAACTGAATTCCACTTTCGGATGATTTTCCTGCGCCATTTTGAGCATCCAGGGCGATTCGGCGAGGAAGACGAGGTCGCCGTGTTTGTCGTGCGCCAGGTCGCGGCGGCGGCGTTCTTTAAATTCCTGCAAGGCTTTGGCGTCGGGACAATGCACCCAGCAGGCTTTGTAAAGTGTAGTCGGCTCGTAGTCCACGCGGGCGCCGTATTCGTTTTCCATGCGGTATTGAATCACGTCAAATTGCAGCGCGCCCACCACGCCGATGATACGTCTGCCGTCGTGTTCGCGCATAAAAAGTTGCGCCACGCCCTCATCCATCAACTGTTCCAGCCCTTTTTGAAATTGTTTGTATTTCATCGGGTCTTTGTTTTCCACAAAGCGGAAAATCTCCGGCGAAAAACTCGGTATGCCTTTAAAATGCAACATCTCGCCCTCGGTTAGCGTGTCGCCGATTTTGAAATTGCCGCTATCGTACAAACCCACCACGTCGCCGGGAAAAGCCTCGTCCACGATTTCTTTTTTGGAAGCCATAAAAGAAGTCGGATTTGAAAATTTCAACTGCCGGCCCTGGCGCACGTGAAGGTAGTTTGTGTTGCGTTCAAATTTGCCCGAACACACGCGCAAAAACGCAATGCGGTCGCGGTGACGCGGGTCAATGTTGGCGTGAATTTTAAAAACAAAACCGGTAAATTTTTCCTCCGTCGGGCGTACCTCGCGCTCTTCCGTCGCGCGGGGCAGCGGCGGCGGCGCTATTTGTATGAAACAATCGAGCAGTTCTTTCACCCCAAAATTATTGACCGCGCTACCAAAAAAAACCGGCGATATTTCGCCGCTCAGATAAGCCTCGCGGGTGAATTCGGGATATACTTCTTTGACGATATTTGTTTCTTCGCGCAGCGTGGCGGCGGGTTTGACGCCGAGATGCTTTTCGAGCGCCGGATCGGCAAGGTCTTTTATTTCAAAAGT
>CALMIT010000404.1 GCA_937864255.1 uncultured Saprospiraceae bacterium | reverse complement strand
AAAATGTCCGGCAACAGGAACCCAAAGGTTGCGGGTCCAAAAAAACAAATAACCCAGAACAGCGCCCAATAAAACGCGCGGCAAAAAGCCTTCAAACTGAAAATGTATAAAACTAAAAACTACCGCCGCCGTCCAAATCGCTGCAACGGGATTTTTAAACCATCGCTCAAAAGTCTGTTGCACCACCCCACGAAAAACCATTTCCTCCGCAAGCGCCGGAATCAGCGCGATGGTGATAAGATTGACAATCAATTCCCAGGGAGTATCCATTACCAAAAGTCCGTTGATCAGCGCCTCGGTAGAATCTTCCAGGGAAGTGATCCACTCAGGCAAAGGAAGTTGGCGATTCAGCCAGTATGCAGCCTGCGCAAGCGGAAAAGCAACCAGAATAAAAAAGGTACCGGATAAAATTTTTGAAGTGCCGGGGATTTTGTCCAATCTTAGAAATTGCAATCCTTCGCGGCGATACAGCAGCCAGACGACCCAGGCAGCCGGTAACAAAAAAGAAAAAACCTGATTGACGATGGCTATCAGCCGCAGGGTGTAGCGCTCATTGGACGGACTGTTTTCATCAAAACTTTCGAGCGCGCCCGCAAAATCCAAACCCGCCATTTTACCGATCAAAAAACTCAGCGCGCTGGCCAGCAGACTGCCCATAAGAATTCCCGTGACCAGCAATCCAAGCGTACCCCAAGGTGAAATAATCGGCGGCGGCTGATTTTGCGGTTGCTCCTGCGGTGTGGTCGTATCGAGAATTTCTTCCATTAAGCCATTGATTTTTGGTAAAAATAGCGCGCAAGGATGAATACGCAAGATTTTACAAAACAGTTTTTAAGTTTGGGTTTTCTTTCCCGTCAAAAAAAATTCGCTTATGACCCGGCTTAGCGTAAATATTAACAAAGTGGCGCTGCTGCGAAATTCGCGGGGCGCCAATCTGCCCGACCTGATACAGGTCGCAAAAGATTGCGAAGCATTTGGCGCACAGGGAATTACCATACACCCGCGCCCCGATCAAAGGCACATTCGCTACAGCGACGTAGCGCCGCTTAAAGAAATAGTGCAAACAGAACTCAACATCGAAGGTAATCCCGTAAAATCTTTTTTGGAACTCGTATTGAAAAACCGGCCCGACCAGTGTACACTTGTACCCGACAGCCCCGACCAAC
>CALMIT010000403.1 GCA_937864255.1 uncultured Saprospiraceae bacterium | reverse complement strand
CCGCTTTCGCCGCTGAACAAGGCGACTTTTCAATCCAAACTGGAAGCGCTCAACCCGCAGGGCAAAACGCCCATCGCAAAATCGCTCAACCACGCACTGGCGCTGATAAAATCCGAAACCAATCCGGTCACCATCATCCTCGTGAGCGACGGGCTGGAAACCTGCGACGGCGACGCCTGCGATTTGGTCAAAAAAGCAAAACAGCAGGGCGTAAAAATCACGGTACACGTGGTCGGTTTCGGCATTTCCGAAAATGATCTGTCGGCGCTGGAATGTATCGCGCAGGCGGGCGAGGGGCAGTATTTCCCTGCCAACAACGCCGAAGAACTCAGCGACGCGCTCGACCAAACCGTGGAAGAACCGGTGAAAACGGGCGGCTACCTTTCCGTGAAAGTGACCCAGGAGGGCAGGCTCATAGACGCGGCGGTGAAAGTGTATAAAAAAGGCGACAAAAAATCTTTCGTCGGCGGCAGGACTTATGAAAAAAAGGAAACCAATCCGCGCCTGCTGCTACTGCCCGAAGGCGTGTACGAGGTGGAAGTTTTGCCGGTCAGGATGGACGGCGATCCGGTGCAAAAACTGAGCGGCGTGCAAATTGCGATGAACGACACTTTGTACAAAGAACTTGATTTTGCGCAGAGCGATATCGAAGTGTTGGTCACGCGCAACGGCGAACTGTCAGACGCTTCTGTCCGGCTTTTCAAACCGGGTACGAAGGAGATAGTCGCCTCCGGCCGCACTTACAGGACTCCGTCGCACAATCCGCAAAAATTCAAAGTGCTGCCCGGCAAATACGACGTGGAAATCGCTTCGGTGGAAATAGACGGCCGTCCGGTGAAACCGATGGGCAATCAGACCCTTGAAGCGGGAAAAAATCTTGCGCTTTCGCACAATTTCGCTTCGGGCGATTTGAAAGTCGGGGCGATGCAGGGTGCGAATTTTGTGGATGCCGCCATCACGGTGCTTTCTAAAAAAACCGGCAAATCCGTCGCCGGCGGCAGGACTTATATGTCGGCTTCCTCCAATCCAAAAACTTTCACGCTCGAACCCGGCGAATATGAAGTGAAATTCAATCCGGTAAAACCGAAAGGGCTAAGCCCGAAAACCATGACCGTAAAAGTGACCGAAAAAGGAACGGCAGAGGTGAAAGGGGAGTGGTGATGGAATTGTGGGGACACGAGTCTAATATAAGAGAGGAAGAAAGGTAAAAAGCCAATTGGGCTTTTAAGCTTAAATGAGGATTAGTATTTAATCCTAAATTAAAATTACACTCCGAATTTGCTTAGCCGTTTTTGGATGTATATAATGCAAGAAAATACTTTGGATAAAATATCAAAACTAGCAGGAATGAATTCAAAACTGCTAGAAGTGGCTAAAATAGCCGATAGGTTTGCAATGCCAGAAGGTATTCGTAAAGTGATTGAAATACAAGATAAATTTAAATCATTATTTTCTAAAATTGATATTTCAGCTTATAACTACCCAAAGCTCAATTTGCCAGAATTTAAATCTATTTTAAGCATAGAATTGGTTGAACGTTTAAGGAAAATTAGTGAACAATTAAAAAACAACCCAGAATTACAATTCGGATTTATAACTGACCTTGAAATCTTGAATTTAAAGTCAGCTGAGGAATTTAAAGAAAGTTTGTTAAATGATTTGACTGATGACGACATTAATGCCAAAGAGGAAATTTTAAGTGAGAATTTAATTCCATATTTGGAAGAACTTGGACTTGAAAATCTCTGGTATGGTTCAAATTACGCTCTGGAGAACAAATCTAATCCTGACCGATTAAGACATTGTCTAATTTCACTAAGAACAATTTTAGAATATCTAATTGATAATATTCTTGCACCTTTCGAGAAGTTGAAAGATGTTGAAATGTTTGAAAAAGAATTCAGGAAATATAAGAATGGTAAACAGAAATTAAATCAAGTGCGAATTAAAAGAGAGAAGAAAATTGAGTTCTTCACATCTCAATTTCAGTTTGGAATGTTGGAGGATTTTACTAAAAATGATATTAAATATATTTGTGATTGCTATTCAATTTTATGCAATGTTCATCAACCCAATGTAGGAATTACTGAAAACCAAGTTAGAAGCTTAAAAGTCAAAACAGGGATTACAATTTGGTTACTGGTATATTTGAATAAAATACTGAGCAGTAAAAGCAATGTACATAGCACTGACTAAAAGCTCTCTCTGATTGAAGTTTCCAAACTTCAACCGACATCAAACTGTCTCTGACAGCCGAAATAATAGTTTACTGCACACCACTGCCTCCGCTTTAAACATACCTATATACCATCCCGAAGTTTTTATTTTACGCTTAAAAATGGCGATATTGCAACCGGCTGGAGTCGGTAATTCTGTGAACTTTTTTGTCACTTTTTCAAAGATCCAACGGCCTCCTTTTCTAAATTTCCGAACACATACTAAAGATGGAAAAACAAATAAGAATTGCAAAGAAAGGACAAGATGACGCGAATCTGCTATATTGGCTGTCATTAACATTTAATCAAAGAATGGCGGAATTGGAAAACATGCGTCAACAAATCAATAAGAGAAAATATGGAGCTCGACAAGGATTTCAAAGAGTTTATCGAATTGCTAAACGAACATAAGGTCAAATACCTGATAATCGGCGGATATGCCGTGAATTTTCATGGCTATCCCAGATATACAAAAGATATTGACTTGTGGCTTTGGATGTCTGAGCCCAATATTGAGAAGTTAATCAAGGCAATAAAAGACTTTGGTTTCGGAAGTCTGCATTTGGAAATAGAAGACTTTATGACCCCGGAAAATGTTATTCAGCTTGGATATGAACCTTATCGAATAGATTTATTGATGGATGTTGACGGTGTTAGTTTTGAGGACTGTTATGAAAGAAGGACGGAGGCTGAATTGGACGGAACAGAAGTGAAATTTTTATCCCTTCAAGATTTGATAGTAGCAAAGAAAAAAGCGGGAAGATTACAAGATTTAGCAGATGCGGAGCAACTCGAAAAATTAGAGAAGAAAAAAAGGAAAAAGAAATAAAAGCTTAATGGCAGAGTGTAAAATCTCGCTGATTAAATTTTCCAAACTTCACCCGAATATCAAGAAAATAGTATTTCGATTCTTCCCCTCTAAAAACTTTTAAAATTTCAAAAACCACGGTTAATTTCAGCCGTGGTTTTTGTATTCTATCCAAACCCAAAATTCATCCATGCAAAAGCGAGTCGTATTTGATTTTGAAATAGCGTTTAGCAACGGCGGCGGCATACAAGGTCAGGATTTCCGGCTGGACATCGAAGGGCAGGAAATTTCGGATGAAACACTCGCCGATTATCTGGTGCGGGATATGCGGCTGCTGATGGTCGGCAGCGTGCAAATCAAAAACAAATACTACATCGAAGAGCCGCACAAACGCCCGCCGATCAGCCTCCAAAAAGGAGTGCGGCTGGTGGATTTGAGCCACACGATTTTTGACGGATTGGTTACTTACAAAGGATTGCCCGCGCCCCTTGTCTGCGATTTTTTGAGCAGGGAGCAGTCGCGCAATTTTTACGAAGCCGGTACCGAATTTCAAATCGGCAAGATAGAAATGGTCGCCAACACCGGCACTTATGTGGACTGTCCTTTTCACCGTTTTGAAAACGGAAAAGACCTTTCGGAAATGGAGCTGGAGGCTTTCGCCGAACTGGAA
>CALMIT010000402.1 GCA_937864255.1 uncultured Saprospiraceae bacterium | reverse complement strand
CGCATCTCGGCGACCGAGAGCACGGCGGGCAGACGCTGCTCGCGGCGGGGGGGCTGCTACTTTTTTCGATAAATACGGGCGACGAGATCATTTTTTTCAGCGACCGGCGTACTGAGTTTCTGAACCTGTTTTTTGCGTGGTGGACGAAAATGGGCGAGTGGTTTCCTTTCGTTGCCGCGGGGCTGATTTTGCTTTTTGTAAAAATCAGGCACACGATTTTCGTCGCGCTGATCGGCGGCGCCGTCACCATCGTCAGCTATCTTTTAAAAACGTATTTCAGCCAACCGCGCCCCAGACTTTTCTTCGAAGCGGAAAACCTGCTCGACAGGCTGAATTTTGTGGAAGGGGTAAAAGTTTTTTCCGGCAATACTTCGTTTCCCAGCGGACACACAATGGCGGCTTTTGCGCTCTTTTCTTTTTTGGCTTTCCTGACGCCCCGCAAATCGTGGGCGGGAATTATTTTCCTCGGCTGTGCGCTGCTCGTCGGTATTTCGAGGATTTATCTGGTGCAGCATTTTTTTAAAGATGTGTACCTCGGCGCTATTTTGGGTACGCTCATCGCCACGCTTTTTTATTTTCTGGAACAGCGCGTACAACAGCAAAAACGCCCCTGGGCAAATACTTCCTGGCGACGCCAGACTCGTGAGCGCGCCGCCGCCTGAGTTTTTATTTTCAGCGTATCAATAATTTTTTTTGAAAAATACCCGCCGCATTTTCCAAGCGGACGGTATAAAAACCTTTCGGCAATCCGCTCAGATTCAGTTGCACCCCGCCATCCTGCAAGTCGCCAAAAATTTGTTTTCTCAAAACAGTCGTCCCGTTTACGTCCAGCAGTTTTAGTTCGGAATGTGCCGGCATTTTTTCAAAATCAAAATCCACCCGCAAAACCGAACGGGCGGGGTTCGGACCAAGCCTGATTTCGCCGGCAATGCCAGGCGTTATTTCTTCCGTTTTTACGGCGTGTTTGCTGATGTGCAGGCGGATGACCGGCACTGATTCCAGTCCAAAACCGAAAATATCAAAATTGCCGTTCAGGTCGAAATCTTCCATACCCGCGTAGGTCGGCCGCCCCAACTCGTTGGAAACAAACCAGGTCGCTTTGTAATCAAATTCGTCGCTGAACATCAACTCGCAAGGCACATTGAGCGAGGTGCTGTACTCCACCGAAGCGATATAATATTTTTGATTTTTTAAAAAAACGGGATTGCCTTCCAAATCACTCAGCGGGACAGTGATCATGCCGCCGCTCACCGCGCCTTCGTTGCCCTTGATGCGATAAATCTGCGTAGCGACGAGGCTGTATTCTGCCGGATTCGCGAGTTGATCGCCGTTTTCATCGCCCGCCCATTCAAAAAGATGAATATTCAAATCCTTATCGCGCAATTCCGAACTGTTGGTGATGCCGAATGTGATGGCGGCTGCGGCAAAATTTTCGCCGTTCGGCGCAAAAAAACAATTGCCGTAATGAAAAGAGGGCGGCGTGCGCGCCGGAATTACGCTTTTGGTGAAGCCCGTCTCTTTTGCAAAAACAGAATCCGTCACTTCAAAAAACCAGTTAATCTCGTTATTGGCAGGGTTTTGATCCAGCGAATCGCTGCCGATGAGGTAAATGCCCCGCATTTTCCGCACCGAATTTTCCGGTTCTAAAACTCCCGTAAACAGTTGATTTTGAATAAGTTCGTCTTTGGCAATTTGCGAAAAAAGAATCGTGTCGCGAAACAACACCTCGCCGTCGCCGGCATCCACGATAAAAGCTGACAGCACCGTATTGCTCTGCGTAGCCGTACCCAGGTTTTCAAAATCGCAGGTAAAACCGAATAGCTCCACCTGCGAGGCGGGCGTCAGCGCATTGGGCGCGATGGCGTAAAAATTATT
>CALMIT010000401.1 GCA_937864255.1 uncultured Saprospiraceae bacterium | reverse complement strand
TGAATTATTACTCGTTATGCGAGGGACAAATTCTTACCCTGCAATCGAGCAACGACCGTTCCGGCATCATTTATCAATGGAATGACGGCTCTGCACAGCCCACGCTGGATATTGACAATACGGGGACTTACTGGGTAATAGCCCTCGAAAACGGTTGCGAACAAATTGACACATTTATCGTGGAGCCGGAAGACATCGAATTGCTCGTGTCTGTGCTTGACATAAACTGCGTCGGTCAGGATTCGGGTTATGTCGCGCTTTCCGTCTTGGGCGGAACGCCGCCGTATAATTATGCTTTAAATAATGGAAATTTTGAAAATACAGCCGCGTTTTCGGGCTTGGTAGCGGGCAATTATACAGTCAGGGCGCGGGACATCAACGGCTGCCTCGATCAGGAGGATTTCAATATCATAGCGCCGGCGGTCAATGCTTCCATTTCGGGCAATTTGGAAATTTGCCTCGGCGACAGCACGGTTTTGATTGCACATACTAATTTGCTGCCGCCTGAAATTGACACAGTTATCTGGACGGGAATAGAAAACAGCGATTGCCCTCAATGTCTGCGCCAGACGGTGCGCCCCGTGCGGGATATGACTTACGCGGTGCTTATACAATCTGCTGATGGCTGCTACACCGTGGATTCGATCCGTGTAATCGTAGAGCCGAAAAAACCGGTTTACGTACCCAGCGCTTTTTCACCCAATAGCGACGGCATCAACGACGAATTTGTCATTTATGCCAATGCGGGCGTGGTGGCAAATATTCCGCTCTTTCAGATTTATGACCGCTGGGGCGAGTTGGTTTTTGAAAAAAGGGACATTCTGCCCAATGATCCGGCTTTTGGTTGGAATGGCGTTTTCAGAGGGAAAGAGATGGATCCGGCTGTATTTGTCTGGTACGCACTAATTGATTTTATTGACGACACGAGCATACAACTCAAAGGCGACGTGACTTTGGTGCGGTAGATTTCGAAACTGTGAAACCGGTTTTACAGCCAAATTTTTCAAACCATAAATTTATTCGACATGCTCACAATCAACCCCTATCTCAATTTTAATGGCGACACTGAAAAGGCTTTTAATTTTTACAAATCGGTATTTGGCGGCGAGTTTGACAGTATTCAGCGTTTTAAAGATGTTCCCGGCTTGCCTGGCGCCGAGGCGATGACCGACAGCGAAAAAGAAGGTATTATGCACGTGGCGCTGCCGTTGGGCAACGGCAATACGCTCATGGGCAGCGATAATGTGCCTTCGCTCGGACATCCGAAAGCCGACGGCAACAATATTTCACTCTCGCTCAATGTGGGCAGTAAAGAAGAAGCTGACCGGCTTTTTTCCGGTCTTTCGGCGGGCGGGCAGGTAGAAATGCCGCTGGCAGATATGTTTTGGGGCGCTTATTTCGGCATGTTTACCGATAAATTTGGTATCCGTTGGATGGTGAATTACGAATATCCGCGCTAATAAAATTAGAGTCGCTGAATAGCTGAAGATAAAAGCAGTGAAAATTGCCGGTTTGTTTTCAGCTATTTTTATTTTTGGAAAAACCCACCCGATATGGTAGATGTATTCACCGAAATCGTCATCAACAAACCCGTCGCCGAGGTGGCGGAATATGCGGCGAACCCCGACAATGCGCCCGAATGGTATGTCAATATCAAATCCGCCGAATGGCTGTCGCCCAAGCCGCTGCAAGTCGGCTCTCAAGTCGCCTTCAAAGCCGAATTTTTGGGAAGGCAACTGGCTTATGTCTATGAATTCGCAGAGCTTGATCCCGGCAAAAAATTAGTCATGCGCACCGCCGACGGACCTTTCCCGATGGAAACGACTTACACCTGGGAAGTCGCTGGCGAAAATGCCACCCGGATGACTCTGCGCAACCGCGGCGTGCCTTCCGGCTTTTCAAAATTGTTCGCGCCTTTTATGGCGGGCACGGTTAAAAAAGAAAAAAAAAAAAACCCGAAAAAAAAAAAAAAGAATTTTTAGAGGGGAGAGGCTCTCTGGATTGTCTTTTTTGTACTTTTTAAAAATT
>CALMIT010000400.1 GCA_937864255.1 uncultured Saprospiraceae bacterium | reverse complement strand
GGCGGGTTTGCGCCCAACATTCAGGGTTGGCTGTCGCCTTTCGGCGCACGGATGAGTAGCCAAAGTCACGCAAAAAAACACCAAATTATTACCCGGGCGGTACACGAGGCAGACGGAAAAATTTGTCTTCAAATTCTGCACGCCGGTCGCTACGGTTATCATCCGCTGGCAGTAGCGCCTTCCGCGCTCAAATCTCCCATTTCACCTTTCAAACCCTGGAAATTAAGCGGCGGCGGTGTGGAAAAAACAATAGCAGATTTTGTCAATTCGGCAAAACTGGCGCAGGATGCCGGCTACGACGGCGTGGAAATTATGGGTTCGGAAGGCTATCTGATCAACCAATTTATTGCAAAAAGAACCAACCTGCGCAGCGACCGATGGGGCGGCAGTTTTGAAAACCGCATTCGCTTTCCGGTCGAAATCGTGCGTCGTGTACGTGAAAAAGTTGGTCTAAATTTTATCATTATTTACCGCCTTTCCATGCTTGATTTGGTGGACGAAGGCAGCACTTGGGAAGAAGTGGTACAACTCGCCCGGACGATAGAAACTGCCGGCGCTACGATCATCAACACAGGTATCGGCTGGCACGAAGCGCGCATTCCCACCATCGCCACGATGGTGCCGAGGGCAGGATTTGCCTGGGTCACCAAACGGTTGATGGGACAGGTAAAAATCCCGCTTATCACGACCAATCGAATCAACACGCCGGAGGTGGCCGAGCAGATTTTGGCGGAAGGCTGTGCTGATATGGTGAGTATGGCGCGACCTTTTTTGGCGGATCCTGCTTTTGTAAAAAAAGCCGCCGAAAATCGCAGCGATGAAATAAACACCTGTATCGCCTGCAACCAGGCTTGTCTGGATCATATTTTTAATAAAAAAATCGCTTCCTGTCTGGTCAACCCGCGTGCCTGTCACGAGACGGAATTGAATTTTCATCCCGTGATTTCCAAAAAGAAAATAGCCGTCGTGGGCGCGGGGCCGGCGGGTTTGGCTTTTGCCGTTACGGCGGCGGAGCGCGGCCACGAAATACATTTATTTGAATCGGCGGGCGAAATTGGCGGACAGTTTAACATTGCCAAAGAAATTCCCGGCAAGGAAGAATTTTCGGAGACGCTGCGCTATTTTAAAAAACAAATCTTGCTCACCGGCGTGCAGCTTCATTTGAATACCCGCGCGGAGACAGGCTTTTTGCTTTCGCAAAATTTTGACCACATCATCCTGGCTGCCGGCGTGGTGGCGTGCAAAAGCGGCATACCCGGCGAGGATCACCCCAAGGTTTTGACATACACGGAGGTGATTTTAGAAAAAAAGCCTGTCGGCAAAACAGTAGCCATCGTCGGCGCGGGCGGCATCGGTTTTGATACCGCCGAATTTTTGTTGCACGAAAAAAACGCTCCCGCGCCCGAAATCAAAACGTTCGCCAAAGAGTGGGGCGTGGATTTAAATTATAAAAACCGAGGGGCACTAAGCGCTCCGCAGCCCGAAAAACCGGCGCGCAAAATTTATCTTTTGCAACCCCCCGCGGGCAAGCCGGGCGAGCGGCTGGGCAAAACGACCGGCTGGATACACCGCGCCGCATTAAAAATGAAAAATGTGAGCACCATGACCGAGGTGCAGTATCAAAAAATAGACGACCGCGGGCTGCACATTTTGTACAAAGGCAAAACGCAATTGCTGGAAGTAGACAACGTCGTCATCTGCGCCGGTCAGGAATCCAATCGCGCATTATTCGAAGATTTGAAAAACGCCGGCGCGCAAGTTCACCTGGTGGGCGGCGCAGATTTGGCGGTGGAAATAGACGCCAAACGCGCCATTGACCAATTCGTTTTTTACTTTACAAAAAAATCATTCATGCGGGTCGTTATACAAAGAGTGTCGGAGGCATCGGTGACTATCGGCGGGAAAGTGAAATCAGAAATCGGGGCGGGACTTTTGATTCTTTTGGGCATCGAAGACGCCGATACGAAAGAAGATATGGACTGGCTTTGCGCCAAAATTTCCAACCTGCGCATTTTCAACGATGAAGCGGGTGTGATGAATTTGTCGGTGCAGGATGTGAGCGGTTCTATCATCGTAGTGAGCCAGTTTACTTTGCACGCGAGTACCAAAAAAGGCAACCGCCCCAGCTACCTCCGCGCAGCCAAGCCCGATTTTGCAATTCCGGTGTATGAAAAATTTGTCGCCACATTAAAAGAAATTTCTGGACGGCCGGTGCTCACGGGCGAATTTGGCGCCGACATGAAAGTGCGGCTTCTCAATGACGGCCCCGTCACCATCATCATTGACAGCAAAAATCGCGAGTAGGCAATTATCCAAATAACGCGTCGTTTTTCCACAAAATGAAAAGAATGAATCTCCTCAGGCTGGTTTTGTTTTTTGTGACGCTTTCGTTCGCCGCTCAGGCGCAGGATTTTACTACCCGAAAAACAACCAATGAAAAAGCCCGAAAATACTACGACGCTGCCCGGCAAAATGCCCGCGAAGGTGCGCCCGACAAAGCCATTCGGAATTTTGAAAAAGCTTTGCAGGAAGATCCAAAATTGCTGAGCGCAAAAGTGAACATCGCTTCCATTTTTTACGATAGCGGAAAATTGGAAGAAGCCGCCGCGCTTTATTCCGACATTTTAAAAATAGCGCCCGACTATGACGCGGACGTTTATTATATGCTCGGCGTGACCGAGTGGAAGCTCGATAAATTTGAACCGGCTGCCGCTCATTTTCAGACTTTTTTACAAAAAGAAAAAAACGACCAAAACCGCCTCGCTGCCGCAAAAAGATATTACGAAAACAGCCTTTTTGCTGCAAACGCTGTCAAAAATCCTGTCCCTTTTCATCCCGAAAAAATGACGGACAGCGTCAATACGACCGACTCGGAATACCTGCCTACGCTGACGGCCGACGGCGAAATTTTCATTTTTACCCGCAACATCCGTCTCAACGAAGATTTTTACGTGTCCAAAAAAATTGACGGCGTTTGGCGCAAAGCCACCCCGCTGAAAAGCATCAACTCGGAATGGAACGAAGGCGCGCAGTCCATCTCGGCCGACGGACGGTTTTTCGTTTTTACAGCCTGCAACCGGCAGGACGGGCTGGGCAGTTGCGACCTTTATTTTACCGAATCCGTGAACGGCGAATGGACGAAACCACGCAACATTGGCACGCCCATCAACACGCGGGGCTGGGAATCGCAACCGGCGCTCTCGGCCGACGGCAATACACTTTATTTTGTGTCGGAACGTGGCGGCGGTTTGGGCGGCCGCGATATTTGGCTGAGCAGAAAACAAACCGACGGCACCTGGTCAAATCCTGAAAATCTGGGCGCTCCGGTCAATACCGCCGACTATGAACAGTCCCCTTTTCTTCATCCCGACGGGCAGACGCTTTATTATATGTCGAAAGGACTGCCGGGCATGGGCGGCTATGATCTTTACCTGAGCAGAAAACAAGCGGATGGCACTTGGGGAACACCTCAGAATCTTGGTTTTCCAATTAATACAAAAGCGCACGAAGGGGCGCTTTTTGTGAGCCTTGACGGCAAACCTGCCTATTTTGCTACAGACCGAAAAGACTTCACGGGCGCTGCGGCAGAAGCTGATGAAAGCGCTTTTGAAAAAGGCAGCAGCGAAAATCACACGGATATTTTTCAATTTGAATTGCCGGAAAAAGTGCGGCCGCTGCCCGTCACTTACGTGAAGGCGAATGTGTTCGACAGCGAGACTTTGCGGCCTTTGCGGGCGCAGGTGGAATTTATGGACCTGGCGACTGCGAAGCCAGTATACACGGGCAGTACGGATGAAATCGGGAATTTTTTGGTTTGTCTGCCTTACGGAAAAAACTACGCGCTCGCGGTCAGTGCCGACAATTACCTCTTTCATTCCGAAAATTTTGCACTGGACAGCAGTGCCACTTTTGATAAGCCTTTTTTATTAAAAATTGGTCTGGAAAAAATCATCGCCGAAAGCAAAAAGCCTGAAGCCGGCGCTCCGAAAACCTCGCGCCCGGTCATTTTAAAAAATGTTTTTTTTGAAACAGCCAGCGCGGCGCTGCGACCGGAGTCGGTAGCCGAATTGACCCGCTTGAAAAAATTGCTGGAGGCACACCCGCAAATGAACATTCAAATAAACGGACATACCGACAACGTCGGCTCCGATGCCGACAATCAGGTGCTGTCTACCAATCGTGCCAAAGCCGTTTATGATTTTTTGATTAAAAACGGCATTGCTCCCGCCCGCCTCGCTTACAAAGGCTTTGGCGAATCGCAGCCAATTGATACCAATGACACGGCCGCCGGACGTCAAAACAACCGCCGGACGGAATTTGTGGTACTGCGCTGAAAATGTGCAAAAAATATTTCCATTCAACCATTGCAGGTCAGCTTGTTTGAATATACTTTTGAAACAAATTATTTCAAAATAAACTTTTATGTTTCAAAGAGCGATTTTGCATTTGGACCTGGACTGCTTTTTTGTATCCGTCGAATGTTTGCACAACCCTGCTTTAAAAGGCAAGCCGGTATTGATTGGAGGACACAGCAGGCGCGGCGTGGTGGCGTCGTGCAGTTATGAGGCGAGAGTTTTTGGCGTGCACGCCGCCATGCCCATGATGAAGGCTTTGAAATTGTGTCCGAATGCTATCGTGGTCAAAGGGCGGATGGATTCATATTCGGAACATTCTAAAATGGTCAAGGCGGTGGTCAAAGCAGAAGCGCCGCTTTTTGAACAGGCTTCGATAGATGAATTCAACCTCGATCTGACGGGCATGGATAAATATTTCGGCGCTTGGAAATGGTCTAACGAACTGCGGCAAAAAATCATCAAAGAAACAGGGCTACCCATTTCCATGGGGCTTTCTTCGAATAAAATGGTATCGAAAGTGGCGGCAGGACTTGCCAAACCCAACGGCAGCCGGCTCGTGGAAGCAGGCGCCGAAAAACTTTTTCTCGCGCCCCTGGATATAGACAAATTACCCGGCATCGGCAGGCAGACGGGAAAAAAATTGCGGTACATGGGTATTCATAAAATCGGTGCGCTTTCGGAGCTTTCGCTACAATTTTTGCAAAAAAAATTCGGTGAAAAATACGGGCTGTGGCTGCACAAAAAATCAAACGGCGTGGACGACAGTCCCATCGTACCTTTTCACCTGCAAAAATCCATGTCAAAAGAACGCACCTTCCACGAAGACACGCTCGACGCGGACTTACTGCGCAATCGGCTGACCCGCATGGTGATGGATTTGACTTTCGAACTGCGCCGCAAAAAAAAGATGACGGGCTGCATCCACATAAAAGTACGCTATTTTGACTTCGACACTTACACGCAGCAGCGCAGCATTCCTTTTACTTCCAGCGATAAAATACTGATAAGACAAGCTCACGAGCTTTTTGACCAACTCTTTTGCCGGCGCATGGTGCGCCTGCTGGGCGTGGGCTTCAGTCACCTGATAGACGGTCACCACCAAATGGACTTATTTGATGAAACTCTCGAAGACATCCGCCTCATGGAAGCCCTGGATAAAGTGAGGGGGCAATACGGTATGAGCGCTGTGCTGAGGGCTTCGGTGCTGAGAAGATGAAACAAATCATTTCTAAAAATCCCCGCCTTCGGTGACAAACATCACCTTCCGGGCAAATAGACCGGGCTATTTTTACTAACAAAAAAATGAAAAGCAAATTTTTGAAACTCGCAGTGGCTTGCCTGTTTTGTGTGGGAATCGTTTACGGGGCAGTGCTGCTTTTTCAAGCCATATTTAAGTAATTAACCAATTTTTTCAATTATCATAAAAACCGTTTCATCATGAAAAAGAACATGGGATCTACCGATAAGATTGTCAGAATTATCTTGGCAGTCGTTTTCGCAGCACTTTATTTCACCGGTACCGTTTCGGGTACTTTCGGGCTGGTGTTGCTGATTTTGGGTGCGGTATTTTTGCTGACCAGCGTGGTGAGTTTTTGCCCCCTGTACGCTCCTTTTGGCATCAGCACCTGCAAAACCAAATAGCTGCAACTGCCGTTTTTATCTTCTTTTTGAAAAAATTTATTTCGCTTCAAAAAACTCCATGATGCGCTCGGCGAGTTCCATGCCGATGTTGGCTTGCGCCTCACTGGTGGAAGCGCCGATCTGCCGAGAAACAGAAATGCGCGGATGCTCCAGCAATTCCTGCCGCGGAGTGGGCTCGCCCACAAATACGTCAAGTCCTGCGCCGCCTATTTTCCCGCTTTCCAGTCCGGCGAGTAAAGCGTCTTCCTCAATGGTGCCGCCACGGGCGGTGTTGATGAGTACCACGCCGTTTTTCATGCGGGCTATTTCTTCTTTGCCGATAAGCGGTTTGTCGCTGCCGGGCACGTGTAGCGTGATGAAATCGCTGTTGGTGATCACTTTTTCAAAATCCACGGTTTTGACTTTGATGGAAAGTTTGGTGTCGTCGTGGTCGAGTACGTTGATATCAATATCGGCAGTATTGACGAAAGGATCGTGCGCCAGTACTTTCATACCCAAAGCCAGTCCGATACGCGCCGAGGCCTGCCCGATGCGTCCGAAGCCGATCACGCCGAGGGTTTTACCGCGCAGTTGCATGCCGTCAGAATAAGCTTCTTTGAGTTTTTTAAATTCGGTTGTGCCTTTTGCCGGCATATCGCGGTTGGCTACGTGGATAAATCTTGCCAGTGAAAAAATGTGCCCGAAAGCCAGCTCCGCTACCGACTGCGACGAGGCGGCCGGCGTGTTGATCACCTGGATGCCTTTGCTGCGGGCGTATTCCACATCAATATTGTCAAGTCCGACGCCGCCGCGCGCTACCATTTTCAGGTTTGGGCAGAGGTCTATCAGGTCTTTTCGCACTTTGGTGGCGCTCCGCACGATGAGTACGTCGTAATTATTCAACACTTTGGGGAGGTCAGCCTGGGCTACGGTTTCGGTGTCCACCTGGTAGCCGGCTTCTTCCAAAAGCAGTTTTCCGTCGTCAGAGATGCCGTCGTTGGCAAGTATCTTAATCATGAAATTTATTTTTTGGTGGGTTTTTAAAAATTCGCTGCAAATGTAAAAAAGGAATCAGGTTCGGAAAGTGATGTGTGTCCACATATTCAAAAAGCAAGCGACAATTTTTAACTTTCCATTATTTGCTCTCCGGTTTATTCATCGGAGTACCTTGCTTAATTTTGGAAAAAATTTCCTTTTATGAAGCCTGTTTTCAAACTCGTTTTTTTGCTGACCTCCCTGACGATGGTCGCTTTGCTGAGCAGTTGTCACCGTTATTATACCGCGCCGGATTTTGACGCCATCACCGCTAATCACAAAACCGTAGCCGTGTTGCCTTTCAAAATGGTTTTGACCGGCCGCCTTCCCAATGACTGGACTGAAGAGAGAAAAGAAAAAATAGAAACATTGGAAAGCGAAGCTTTTCAGCGCTCTTTTCTGAATGAAATTTACCGAAGCACCCGAAACGGCAAAAAGAATTTTAAAGTAAATTTTCAAAATGTGGACAAGACGAACGCACTGTTAAAAGAAAACAACATTGACGTCAGGGAAAGCTGGTACATAGACCCGCAGGAACTGGCGCAATTGCTCGGCGTGGATGCGGTCGTGCGCGCCGAAGTACGCAAACACCGCTATCTGTCCAATTGGGAATCGCTGGCAATTGACTGGGCGGATGATATTTTAGCAGCTGCGCTCGGCACAGGAACAATACTGCCCTGGAATGCGACCAAAACCAACGACGTTGATATTTCGCTGACGGTGGTGGAAAATGAAAACGGCACTGTGCTTTTCAACGCGAGCCGAACTTGCCAGGTAGATTGGCGACAGCCTGCAAACGACGCGATTGACGGCATTAACCGGAGCATCGCAAAAGCATTTCCTTATCGCGCAAACAAGTAACTTATCAGCCCTGCAAATCCATATTTACCATTTTAACCACCATCGAAACGGTGGCGTCGGTCTGAAATGCCGATTTTACTTCTTTGGTCAAAATTGCCATGACTTCGTCGTAATCGCCAAAAAGCTGGGTACTCATATCGTTCGATTTTACTCTTATCGCCGGGTAAGATTTCAATTTTTCAATAAACTGAAGAATGGGCGTGCCGTAATGCGGCGTGAGCGGGTACATGCTGATTTCGACGGAGACTTTCATTTAAAAATCAGGTTTTATTTTTTTAAAACGGTGAAAAAGCGCCATTTCGATTTTTCAAAAATAAGTTTCTTTTAAAAACCGTTTGGACTTGCAAAATTTGCCTTCTTCAAAAGTAAAATTATGACTTCACCCGGCAAGGCGTCCTTTGCTGATTTTTTAAAAAACCAACTTGTCCGGCTCAACAGCCGGCTCTTGCCGCTTAAAATTCGTTATCAAAATTTTTCGGAAAAAAATCCCAGACTCGCCCGCGGTCTGCTCTGGGGCGGCGGCGGTTTGCTCGTTTGTTTGCTGGCGGCTTTCTTTTTTGCAATTGCCGTGTATCGTGGCGCTTTCGGGCCGCTACCGGCGTATGCCGAATTGCGCGCCATTCAAAATTACACGGCTTCGCAGGTATATGCCGAAGACAGCGTACTGCTTGGAAAATATTACATAGAAAACCGCCTGAACGCGGATTTTGAGGAAATTTCACCGACTGTGATACAGGCACTCATAGCCACCGAAGACGCGCGTTTTTTCGAGCACAGCGGTATTGATTTGCGCGCTTGGGTGCGGGTGTTTTTGCGCACGGTTTTGCTGCGCGACAACTCCGGCGGCGGCGGAAGTACGCTCAGTCAGCAACTGGCTAAAAATCTTTTTCCGCGCCAGGATCACGGGTTGTTTTCCATTCCGGCCAACAAGATCAAAGAAATGTTTATCGCGCGCCGGCTGGAGCGGCTTTACACAAAAGCCGAACTACTCAATCTTTACCTCAACACCGTTTCGTTTAGCGACAATATTTACGGTATAAAAGTAGCGGCGCAGCGTTTTTTCGGCACTTCACCCAAAGATTTAAAAGCTGAACAAGCGGCAGTACTGGTGGGTATGTTGAAAGGCACTTCGTTGTACGACCCCGGCCGCCCCCCGCAAAGAGCGCTCGGCCGGCGCAATACAGTGCTCGCTCAGATGCGCAAATACGAGTACATTTCCGCCGAAACGCTGGATTCGCTGCTGCATTTGCCGCTTAATCTGAGCTATTTGCCCGAAGGCAATGATCGCGGGCTGGCAACGTATTTCAGGGAGCACCTGCGGCTCGAACTCGAATCCGTTTTAAAAAAACACCCGAAGCCCGACGGCACTTTTTACAATTTGTACACCGATGGTTTGAAAATTTACACGACGATTGATTCCCGTTTGCAAAAACACGCCGAAGCTGCGACGACGGAGCAAATGAAAAAATTGCAGGCTTCTTTTGACGAACACTGGCGCGGGAAAAATGCCTGGGGCAACGAAAAAACGCTCGATTTTGCTATAAAAAATTCGGACAGGTACAAAAAACTGAAAGCCGCGGGCATTGCAGAAAGCGTCATTGACAGCATTTTCAAAAAGCCGGTTGCCATGTCCGTTTTTAGCTGGGAAAAAGGCGCTGCTGAACGCACCATGAGCCCGCTCGACAGCATAAAATATTACCTGGGCATTCTCAACGTCGGTTTTCTGGCGATGGATCCTGCCAGTGGAAAAATACTCGCCTGGGTCGGCGGAATTGATCACCATTTTTTTAAATATGACCACGTAAAATCCAAGCGACAGCCGGGCAGCACTTTCAAACCCATCGTGTATGCGGCGGCTTTGCAAAAAGGTATTTCACCCTGTCATTATCTCGACAACACGCTGACTACCTACGCCAATTACGAAGGCTGGACGCCCGAAAACAGCGAGGGCGAATACGGCGGCGTCTATTCGATGGAAGGCGCGCTCTGCCACTCTGTCAATACGGCTACAGTACAATTGATGATGGAAACCGGCGTGGACACCGTCAGGCAAATGGCTTTGAATTTGGGCGTGGAGAGTGATTTGCCAAAACTCCCCTCCATCGCGTTGGGCACAGCGGAAATCTCGCTGAAAGAAATGGTAAAAGTGTACGCCGCATTCGCCAATAAAGGGCTGAGTACTGAGCCGTACTATCTTCTGCGTATTGAAACCGCTGAAGGGAAAGTGCTCGTTGATTTTGAAAAAAACCGGAAAATCCAGCAAGTGCGCGCGCTTTCAGCAGAGCAGGCGGCGATGATGACCAAAATGCTGCAAACGGTGGTGGACAGCGGTACTGCCAACCGGCTCCGCTGGGAATTCGGACTTTGGAGCCCGATAGCCGGTAAAACGGGAACCACTCAAAACAATTCCGACGGTTGGTTTATCGGCTACACGCCAAAGATAGTCGCCGGCGTGTGGGTAGGCGGAGAGCTTCCGCAAATCCGGTTCAGAAGCATGGCGCTGGGGCAGGGAGCGAGCACAGCCCTGCCGATCTGGGGAAGTTTTTACAAAAAAGTGCTGGAAGACTCGGTTTTCATGCAGTGGAAAAAGAGCGGATTTGCGCTGCTGCCCGACAGTCTGACTGAAAAAATGGATTGCCCTTTGTACCTGCCGGAGCGGCCGTTTTTTGACGGCGACGATTATGGAAAAGAGGGCTGGAAAAGCTGGATGACCGCTTTTTTAAACGTTTTCAAAAAAGATGAGGAGCCGGTTGATTCATTGCAAAATATCGAAGGTATTCCTGAAAATTCAGTGCCTTCCGGCAGTCGGCAGCCGCGCTCGGAAGCATCGGAGCGCATCAGAAAGAAAAACGAGCAGTTGGAAGAAAAACGCGAGCGTAAAGAAAAACGCAAGGAATTTTGGGACAAAGTGTTCGGCAGGGAACAATAAAGCTCCCCGCCGAAGATTTTTATTTCAATTTTTCTTTCAAATAATTTAAAGCCAAAGTGTTGGCTTCCGTTGCCGCCGCTTCGTTATAGCGCGGACTGCTTGGATTGGCGAAGGCGTGGTCGGCGTCGTACCAGTGTACATCCACTTTTTTGCCGGTCGCTTTTGCCAGTTTTTCAAAATTGCCCACCACTTGTTCGTTGATCCAATTATCTTTTTTGGCAAAAATGCCGAGAACGTCCGTTTTGAGCGGCGCCAGTTCTGCCGCTTTTTCTACCGGCATTCCGTAGTACATCACACAAGCTTTGCTTTTATCACCCGCCATGATAGCCGCTTTCAAAGACCAGCCGCCGCCGAAACACCAGCCCACCGTAGCCACTGAAGCATTATCCCCGCCCAAGCCGAAAGCGCCTTCTATAATCGCCTTTGCGCGGGCTTCGGTGACGGACTGCATGAGTTTTCCAGCAGCATCGGGATTGTCAGCTATCTGTCCGTCGTACAAATCGGGTGCAATTACCATCGTGTTATCTAATTGTCCAAAAAGCCTTTCTGCTTCGCGTTTTACGTAGTCATTAAGCCCCCACCATTCGTGAAACACAAAAAGTACGTTTGCCGGATTTTGCTCGGAGCGGAGCACGTAAGCGGAGCCTTCCTTGCCGTCGGAAGTAGGAAATTTTACGATCTCACCTTTGCCTTGAAAATCCAGTTTTGCCGGTTGTTCGTGGGCGTTTTGAAAATTGCTGTCGGAAGCAAATTTTGCCATGCCTTCCTGGTTTTCGGCGCCTGAGGGGCTGTCGGAGCAAGCCGGTAACAGCAAAACGACAAGTGCGTATAGAAGAATTGAACGTATCATAGTTCTGTTTTTTAAGTGAATGAATTTTGTTTTCAAATAAAAACAAAAAAGCCAACGATCCGGCTAGCGGATAACTGGCTTTTTTATAAAAATGACCCGAAACGGTCAAATTATTCTTCTACTACTTCGAATTTCACTTTTGCATCCAATGTTTTGTGGAGGTGAAGATTGGCTTCGTATTCGCCGAGCGTTTTTACATCTTCGGGTATGCTGATGAGCTTGCGATCCAGCGTAATACCAAATTGCTCCTCCAGCGCTGCGGCCAACTGCACATTGGTCACGCTACCGAAAATTTTACCGGAAGTGCCGGCTTTGGCGCCAATTTTCAGCAATTTGCCTGCTAACTGGGCTGCTATATTTTTCGCAGCGTCAATTACTTTTTGCTCAACGGCTGCTTCTCTGCGTTTCATCGAATCCAGCGAGCGGCGGTTCGTGTCGTTTGCCACAATTGCCAGTCCTTGCGGGATAAGGAAATTGCGGGCATAGCCGGGCTTCACCGACACGATGGTGTGCTTGTCGCCGACTTTTTCTATATCTTTTAATAAAATGATTTCCATGATGAGAAAATTTTCAAAATAACAATGAATAAAATGAATTGCTCAAAAGCCGGCTTATTTCAAAAGGTCGGCTACGTAAGGCATCATTGCCAGGTGACGCGCCCGCTTGATGGCCGTTGCAACTTTGCGCTGGTATTTCAGCGAGTTGCCGGTGATGCGGCGCGGCAGGATTTTGCCTTGCTCATTTACAAATTGCAAAAGAAAATCCGGGTCTTTATAATCAATATGTTTGATACCGAATTTGCGGAAGCGGCAGTATTTTCTGCGCTTCTGGCCTATTTTAGGATTGCTGAGAAATTTTATATCGTCTCTTGAAGCCATGATATTTTCGATTTAAAAAATTTGAGAAAATGAACCTTACTCTTCTTCAGAACTTGCGTTTTCCACGCGTCCACCCTGCAATTCGCCTTGCAAAGTTTTCAGCGCGTCCCAATTGCCGTCGGCAGCAAGTTGCGCCTGCTGCGCCCATGTAGTCGGGTCGTGCATGGTAAAACGGCTACCTGCTTCGGCGAGAATTTCGCGCACGCGATCTGCCTCTGTAGCAGCGAGTGCGGCGAAGGTGCTGATGCCGGCATTATTGAGCAGTTCTTCGATTTTAGGTCCGATACCTTCAACTTTTTTCAGGTCGTCAGCAGCAGCGACAGGCGCTTCTACCGGCGCAGGCGCGGATGCCACAACCGGTTCCGGAGTTGGTTCGGGAGCAGGGGCAGGTGCTGCTTTTTCAGCTACAACTTCTGCCGGTGCCGGTGGCGCTTCAACAACCGCTCTTTTCGACATCACCGGTTTTTTCTTGCCGATTTTGCCGGCGCGTTTGTCCTCGTTGTATTTTACGCCGTACTTGTCGAGTTTGATAGTAAGGAAGCGGAGCAGACGCTCGTCGCGTTTCATGGTCAATTCAAGCTCACCGATCATATTTCCGGTTTCTGACTGGAATTCGATGCAGTAATACACCCCTGAATTGCGCTTGTTGATAGGATAGGCCAATTGGCGGAGTCCCATTTCATCCACATGGACGATGGGGCACTGGTTTTGTTTTAAAAAATCCAGATACTTGTTGGCGATGCCTTGTACTTCGTCTTTAGGAAGCACAGGATCGACGATGAAGGTCACTTCAAATTGCCTCATAAAAAAACCTTTGTTTTTTTTGCCTGCCACCGGAGTTTCGGGATTGGCGACATAGCGGTTTGAAAAATAAATTTTAAAAAAGCGGGCGCAAAGATAGTTTTTTAAAGGATAGTACAAAAACTCGTGTTGAGTTTTTTAGCTGCATTTTATGGATTTAATTTTACAGCCAGGCAGGTAGTCAGGAAAAAGTTGTGTTTAGTCAAACCGTTTTTATTTTCAAAGATTAGTTCTTTGCTGTTCAGCCAACGCGCTTCTATCCGCCAAACGGCATTTTGGATGGGCGAATAATCCAGGTTAAAAGAAAATCCGCGAACCTTGAATGCTTTTTGTGAAGGCAGGACTACGATGACGCCGGATTTATCCTGATAATATTCCGCCCTGAGCGCGATCGCCCATTTTTCACTGAGCGAATATTGCGTAATCAAAACGGGACTCAACCAGACATCAAAATCGCTGCTATGCCTGAGTTTTTGTTGAAAACCCAAATCGAAACCTGACAACAGTCTGATCTTTTCAGATAGTTGAAATTCCGCAAAAAAATTATTGAAATAACGCATCCGGCGAATCGTATCCGGGTCGTCTGTGCCTAAAAAAGTGCTCCAGTTTAAAGTAAACTTTTCATCCGATTTGAATTTTATCTGACTACCAAACGCGGGCAAAGTATTTCCTTCAATCCGCTGTATGCGCTGCCAGCCGTTACAAACCAGCGCGCTAAATTCCCAATTTTGACTCGGCTCATAAGTCATTTTTATACCCGATAAATAATAAGGAGAATTTTCGGCTAAAATGGATCGCGTCAGGGTAAGATTGTCGGACGAAATCGCGCTTTCAAAACCGATATGAGACGGAAAAACTCCGGCGTCCAGCCAAAGTGTATTCTGCCTGTTGAGCGATAGCCCGGTGTTTGCTTCAAAAATAATTTTGAGCAAACCCGGTTCCGCGGCATAATTGTCATCGCTGTAAGTTCCGGTTTGAAAAGCAATGTTTGCTCTGTATTTCGGATGTTGCAGATTGAGCTTCAGCAATCCCAGATTTATATTAAACTCATTGTGGCGATTGTGATTGTAAAAAAATTCCTGCCTTTTATTTTGTGCAGGTTTATTAAAATCATAGACGTAAAATACATCTGCAAAGCCCGTAAAATTTAGCGAAGGCTTTGTGCGCCAAAGCGTGTCAGTTTGAGACCGGAGCGCCGAAAAAGTCAGAACAAACAGGCAAAGCAATATTGTTTTCATGATCTAATTATGGAAATCAACTGAACAAGCTGAATGATGCCTTTATTGCTCAATCTTCTGCTCAGG
>CALMIT010000399.1 GCA_937864255.1 uncultured Saprospiraceae bacterium | reverse complement strand
TGGGCGGCGGCGTACAGCAATTGGAAACGGGTTGAAGGTTTGCGTCCGTCACGAGTACTTGAAGTCCTTGTCCGAGGGTACATCCTGTCAGCAAGACAGTGAAAGAAATGGTAGAAGAACAAGCCATAAAGCTGAGCCACAAATTGTTGTGGATCACTCCGCAAAAATTTCCGGGCGTATTTCCGGGCGACATGTTGGCATTGCTGCCGGCATACACCGTATTACACATAAAACACCCCGGTGGGTCGTCACCTGCGGCGCCGCAGGGAGGCGGAAGCTGGGCTTGAGTTTTCAGGCTGAAAAGTAACAGCACTAAAGTCAGAGGTAAAAATCTTTTCATAGAAAACATTTGGGTTTTTAAAATTTTAAAAATGTAGGATCAAATTTTTTACAATCAAATTTGGCGAAAGTTTCAAAAGTAGGAAGAATTGATTTCGTAATTCGGCAGCTTGAAAACATTTTTTTTAAACTAATCACATAAAAAGCATTTTTATAAAAATTTTGCGCCCTCCGATTATTCACCAACACGGGCAGGCGGGCATTTTTAAACTATTTCTTTGAAGTGCTGTTTCAGCCATACCAAAAACGGGCGTATCCGTTTTTAAAGTTATTTTTGTTTTCAAAATTTTCAGGGTCAAAAAATAGTCGTGGCAATTTATTCTATCAATGATTTGGAAAATTTGTCGGGCATCAAAGCCCACACGCTCAGAATTTGGGAGCAACGCTACGACATTATTCAACCTCGCCGCACCCCGACCAACATCCGGTATTACGACGACGACGATCTGCGCCATATACTCAACATCGCGCTTCTGAATAAAAACGGGTACAAAATTTCGAAAATCGCGAAAATGACCGCCAGCGAAATTCAGGAAAAAGTAGCCGCCATCACGGAGGTGAGTTTTGAACAGGCAACACAACTGGACGCGCTGACGCTCTCTGTCGTGGAAATGGACGAATCCAAATTTGACAGGATCGTCAAAACGCACATCCAGCAAATCGGTTTTGAAAAAACCATGACGGAAGTGGTGTATCCTTTCCTCGAAAAACTGAGCCTGCTCTGGCTCACCGGCTCAATAAGCCCGGTGCAGGAAAGTTTTATGAGTCACCTGATTCGTCAAAAAATAATGACCGCCATCGAAAACGAGCGCTTCGCCCCTGAGCCGGGTGCGCCCAAAATTGCGCTCTATCTGCCCGAAGGCGAGCGGCAGGAACTCAGCCTGCTGTTCCTGCATTATCTGATAAAATCGCGCAAACTGCGCTCTTATTATCTCGGTTTGGATGTGTCGTTGAGCGACCTGTCGGATGCAATAAAAATCTGCAAGCCGGATTATGTTTTTACGCTCGTCACCGAGTCATTTTCCAAATCCTCCCTTCAGGCTTATCTGAACACGTTGAATGAGAATTTTTCTTCCGTACACATACTCATTTCAGGCTATCAGGTAATTGCGCAAAATATCCGCCCCGCCGAAAAAATTACGACGCTCAACAGCCTCGGCGAAACCATTCATTTTCTGGAAAAACTAAAATCCAACACGGACGACCAGCCTGTGCCCTCTTCTTCGCGATAAAAAAATTTTTGCCTTACGTAGGGGTTGGGGAAAATTATAGTGTCTTCATGATACAATTGCCAAAGAAAAAACGGCGATTGTCCGAATCAAAAAAATTCTCTCTAATTTTTCAAATCTCCGAACCATGACTGCTACTGCACCATTAAAAGAAACTTTCCTGGCACATTTTCCATTGTTCCGGGATCTGACCGATGAAGAACTCGCTCGCCTCGAAAATATGGTTGAATACCGCATCAAGTCAAAATTCAGCCACATTTACAACCCCGGCGATCTGTCTGACCAGGTTTATTTTTTGGCAAAGGGCACTGTCAAAATCAGCACGCACTCCAGCGACGGAAAAGAAGTCATTAAAAGCCTGATTCCCCCCACCGCCATGTTTGG
>CALMIT010000398.1 GCA_937864255.1 uncultured Saprospiraceae bacterium | reverse complement strand
TGATTGTCATACCGTCCGCAAGTAGAGCACAAATTTTTACACCTAAAAATGGAACGCCATGAGATCAGTCAAAAATTTCAGCGCTGCCGCAATCCTTTTCGCACTGCTCATTTTGAGCCAGGCTGCTACGGCGCAGCAATCTGCGAACACCCTGCTCCCCGGTTATTGGACGTTGGGCATTAATGCCGGCAAAGCTTACCAAAGCAGCGACGTGCGCTCACAATCGAATGGCTACGGATTCGGTTTTACGCTGGGTAAAAATGTGTATTACCAGCCCGGTGCGCCGCTCAGTTTCGACATTCGCGGGCGTTTGTTGTATGCCCGCTCTTTCGGACTCGACGCTGTTCGTTCTTACAATATTGATAAAAACAGCGCGCTCAACGGTAGCGAAGACCTGAACTATCTCAACTATCCCGAAGCTACCGGCGTGACGAAAGGTTTTGTGTTTCAAAATCACCGCACTGACCTGGGCGAATTGGGTCTGGAAGCCGTACTCACGCTCAATAAATTGAAAGAAAATACCGGCATAAAAGTGTCGCTTTATGGCGGCGCAGGGCTGAATTATTATAATGTAAAAACCGACCAGGCAGACGCCGACGGCGCGGAATATTTTGAGGAATATGCAAAATTGAACGACCGCGCGCCGACCACGCAGGTACTCAAAAACCTGAAAAGCGCCATCCTCGACGGAAATTACGAAACCTACGCCGACGGTTTTGAAAACGGCTATGGCAAGATTGATTTTATGCCTTCGCTGGGCGCTGAAGTCGGCTTCCAGGTGACGCCGCATTTTTCGATAGATTTCGGACACCGGCTGACTTTTTCCGGCACCGATTTGCTCGACGGGCAGCAGTGGAGCAGCGACGGCAACGACCTGCACCACTACACGTATGCCGGTTTGAATTTTAATATCAACAAGCAGGAAAAAAGGATGGACCCTCCGGTCATCCGCCTTATCCGTCCGACGGAGCATACTTCGACTATCCGCGACCCGAATCTGCCCGTGTACGCCACGATTGAAAATGTGAACAGTGGCGCCGACGGGGATTTTTTGGTCAACGGACGCCCCCTCAGTTTTAATTTTAATAAAGAAAAATTCAGTTCAAACGTCGTACTCGACGCCGGACAAAACGAAATCCTGATCAGCGCGCAAAACCTGGCAGGTAGCGACAGC
>CALMIT010000397.1 GCA_937864255.1 uncultured Saprospiraceae bacterium | reverse complement strand
TGTGCATGATTCCGCGATCGCTTTGGGTCAAATGGCAGCCAATTTTTACCAAAGACCCACTGAAAAGCTGAGGCTGGTCGGCGTAACCGGCACCAATGGCAAAACCAGTACGGCGACGTTGTTGCACGGACTTTTTTTGCTGTTGGGCAAAAAATCTGGACTACTTTCTACCATCGAAAACAGGATCGGCGGCGAAGTTTTTCCGGCTACGCATACGACGCCCGATCCGGTGCGTATGAATGCGCTCTTTTCGGAAATGGTGAAACGGGGTTGCGAATATGCTTTTATGGAAGTCAGCTCGCACGCTATTGATCAAAACCGCATTGCGGGTTTACATTTTGCGGGCGGCATTTTTACCAACATTACGCACGACCATCTCGATTATCACAAAACTTTTAAAAACTACATAAGGGCGAAGAAAAAGTTCTTCGACGATTTGCCGAAAGGCGCTTTTGCATTAATCAATTCGGACGATAAAAACGGCGCTGTAATGGTGCAAAATACCGCAGCTTCCGTCCACACATTTGCATTGAAAAAACCTGCGGCTTTCAAAGCCAAAATTTTGGAAAACAGCCTGCAAGGTTTGCATTTGCAAATAGACGGACTTGAAATGCACACCAGAATGATTGGAGAATTTAATGCTTACAATCTTTTGGCGGTGTATGGCGCAGCGGTGTTGCTGGGCGAAGAAAGAACGGAGGTGCTGACCCGCGTAAGTCAATTGCCGCCGGCTGAGGGAAGGTTTGACTTTTTGGTACAAAAAGAAAAAAACCTGACCGGCATCGTGGATTATGCACACACGCCCGATGCACTCGAAAAAGTGCTGGAAACGCTGAAAGCGCTAAACCGGGAAAAGGCGAAAATAATCACCGTGACCGGCTGCGGCGGCGACCGAGACCGCACAAAACGACCGATTATGGCAAAAATAGCCTGTGAAATGTCGGACAAGTTGATTTTGACTTCCGACAATCCCAGATCGGAAAATCCGGACGACATCATCCGTGAAATGGAGGCGGGCGTTCCGGCGGAATCGAAATCAAAAGTTTTGTCCGTCACCGACCGGCGGCAGGCAATAAAAGTGGCAGTGCAGTTGGCAAATCCGGGCGATGTGATTTTGATAGCAGGAAAAGGCCATGAAAAATATCAGGAAATAAAAGGGGTAAAATACCCTTTCGACGATAAAGAAGAATTGAAGATTTGTTTTGAAGGATAGCCTGAAAGCGGGCATCCGAAACCCATTGAACGCTACCGTTTTTAAAATAATAATAGTGGAGGGATTATTATTGAAATTTTTCATTCTCAGATTGATGCGCAGCCTCACGGGGGTTATATGCCCCTGTGGGGTGCAATAAAAAACCAAAAAAGAGCTTCCCCGCCGGCCTTATGCAGGCGGATTTTATAAAAGGCATTTTTAAAGTGCCGATTGCAAACATACTTGAGAAAGGCTTAGTCCATGCTGTACTATTTGTTTGAATATCTGGATCAACAATTTGACCTGCCTGGTGCGGGACTTTGGCGATTCATTACCTTCCGCGCGGGTGCAGCTGTTATCCTTTCTCTGCTTATTTCGATGGTGTTTGGCGGCCGGATTGTGAATTTTTTGCGCAAACTCCAGATCGGTGAATCTATTCGTGATTTGGGACTCGAAGGTCAACTGCAAAAAAAAGGAACTCCGACCATGGGCGGTATCATCATTATCATGGCGATACTGATTCCCTGCCTGCTGATGGCCGACTTGCAAAACATATACATTTTGCTCATGCTGTTGGCTACGACCTGGATGGGAATCATCGGTTTTGTTGACGACTTTATAAAAGTTTTTAAAAAGAATAAAGAAGGGCTGAGCGGCAAATTCAAGGTGATGGGGCAGATTGGCCTGGGGTTGATTGTGGCAATAACCATGCTGTATCACGAAGATATAGTGGTGCGGATGCCCGGAGAAGAAGCCGAACAGGCTGAATATGAAGTGATTAAATCGGTAGAAGAGGCGGACGGCTCGGAATGGGCTTACGTAAAAACGACACTGACAAACCTGCCGTTTTTAAAAAATAATAACCTCGACTACCGCCAGTTGCTTTGGTTTTTGGGCGATAACGCGGACAAATGGGTCTGGATAATTTTTATACCCATCGTCATTTTTATCGTCACGGCGGTGTCGAATGCGGCGAATCTGACCGACGGGTTGGATGGTTTGGCTACGGGCGTTTCGGCGATTATCGGCGTCACTTTGGGCATATTTGCCTACGTGTCCGGTAACGCGATCGCCGCCAAATATTTGAATATTATGTTTTTGCCCGGCACGAGTGAGCTGGTGATTTTTTCTGCCTGTTTTCTCGGCGCCTGCATCGGTTTTTTGTGGTACAACGCTTATCCGGCGCAGGTTTTTATGGGCGACACAGGCAGTCTGACTTTGGGCGGTATCATTGCCGCGTTGGCGATTGTACTCAGAAAAGAACTGTTGATACCGGTTTTGTGTGGTATTTTTTTGATAGAAAATCTGTCGGTGGTCATGCAGGTTTCTTATTTCAAATACACGAAAAGGAAATACGGCGAAGGCAGGCGCATTTTTTTGATGTCGCCGCTCCACCACCATTTTCAGAAAAAAGGAATACCCGAAGCCAAAATCGTCACGCGCTTTTGGATAGTCGGAATCCTGCTGGCGGTAGTTACTGTTTTGACTTTGAAAATCAGGTAGAAAATGAAAAAAATAGTCGTCTTGGGCAGTGGCGAGTCAGGAGTGGGGGCGGCTATTTTGGCGAAGCAAAAAGGATTCGACGTGTTTGTTTCTGACAAAGGTCAGATCAAAGAAAATTATAAAATCGAACTTGAAAAACACGCCGTTCCGTACGAGGAAGGCGCACATGACGAAGCCAGGATTTTGTCGGCGGATGAAATCATCAAAAGCCCCGGCATACCGGATAAAGCGCCGCTGGTAATGGCGGCTGTACAAAAAGGTATTCCGGTGATTTCCGAGATTGAATTTGCGTCGAGATTTAGCGATGCTTTTACCATCGGCATCACGGGCAGCAACGGCAAAACGACCACGACGAATCTGGTGTATCATATTTTGAAAACAGCCGGAAAAGACGTGGCGATGGGTGGCAATGTGGGCTACAGTTTTGCACGACTGGTCGCGGAAGCGCCGCGTAGCATTTACGTACTTGAGTTGAGTAGTTTTCAATTGGACGGCATTGTGGATTACAGACCGGACATTGCCATTTTACTCAACATCACGCCGGACCATTTGGACAGGTATGATTACAAAATGGAAAATTATGTGGCTTCAAAATTTAGAATCGCGATGAATCAGAAGCCGGCGGACAAGTTTATTTACAATGCCGCCGACGAGCAGATACTTGGTTTTTTGAATAAAAATAAAATCGCTCCCGAAAAGACGGGAATCGAAAAAGTGCTTTTTGAAAATGAAAAATTGACCGTTGGAAAAGCGGTTTTCGATTTTTCAAAAAGCAAATTGAAAGGCATTCATAATTATTTCAATGCTACCTGCGCCATTCATGCAGCCTGGGCGGCCATTGATACTTTTCAGCCAGTGCCGCACAGGATGGACCCGCTCACTGTCATCGAAGGCGTCGAGTTCATCAACGACAGCAAAGCGACTAATGTGGATTCGGTTTTGATGGCTTTGCAATCGATGAACAAGCCGCTGGTGTGGATTGCAGGCGGGCAGGACAAAGGAAATGATTATGCGCCGTTGACAGAGTTGGTAAAAAATAAGGTAAGAAGTATTGTTTGTCTTGGAGTAGATAATCAGAAGATCATTGACTCCTTTTCAAAACTGTGTCCAATAGTTGAAACGAGGTCGGCGACAGGGGCGGTTGAGGCAGCTTTTGAAATGGCAAAACCTGGGTTTGTCGTGCTACTTTCACCCGCCTGCGCCAGTTTCGATTTGTTTAAAAATTATGAAGACAGAGGCGATCAATTCAAAGCCGCTGTCGAAGCATTTGCTAAAAAAAGAAAAAATTAACCGGAGTTTTTAGCTCCAAAACAGAATGAAAAAATGAGCATAGGAGCACGCATCTACGCTGAATTGAGGGGCGACAAGGTCATCTGGATGATCGTGGGCTTGCTGACTATGTTTTCGCTATTGATAGTGTACAGTTCTACGGGGACGCTGGCTTATCGCGAGCGCGGCGGCGACACGGAATTTTTTCTCTTGAAGCAGATAACGGTGTTGGGTTTGGGCCTTTTTATGGCTTATATGGCCTACATCATGCACTACATGAAATACAATAAAGTAGCGCCTTACCTGCTGGTGATTGCCGTACCGCTTTTGGTTTATACCATCGCATTCGGTACGGATATCAATGATGCAAAACGGTGGATCATGCTGCCATTTGTAGGAATTACTTTTCAGACGTCGGACTTTGCAAAATTGGCGCTGATCATTTATGTAGCCCGCGAAATCACCAAAAAGCAGGAATATATCAAGGACCACGACGGCGGGCTTTAATGGCAGGGGGGGGAATCCTGGAATCGCAGTGGGTGTCGAGATCGGCATCGATATGGGGCTCCGCACCGGTGGTCGTGGCGGTAGACGCGACGATAGGGAGATCGAAATCGTCGGCTCCGTACGTTCGATGACGATTACGATTACGATTACGATTACGATTACGGAGGGATGGTCGGCGACGTCGATGATGGCTGTCAGACGGCGTGTTCGCC
>CALMIT010000396.1 GCA_937864255.1 uncultured Saprospiraceae bacterium | reverse complement strand
TGCGCTGGCGAAAGAATTGGGCGTGGAAATCCGGCTCGGCGAGGAAGTAAAAGAAATCGTCGTGCCGAACGGGCTGGCTAAAAAAGTCATCACCTCAAAAAATACTTATGAGGCGGACGTGGTGGTGGGCGGCGCGGATTATCACCACATCGAACAGCAAATTCTGCAACCCGAACACCGTCATTATTCTGAAGATTATTGGCAAAAAAGAACGATGGCGCCCTCCAGTTTACTTTTTTACCTCGGCGTAAACAAGCGGCTGAAAAATCTGCGCCACCACAATCTGTTTTTCGACCAGGATTTCAATCGCCACGCGCACGAAATTTACGAAGCGCCGAAGTGGCCTGAAAAACCGCTTTTTTATCTCTGCGCGCCCTCGGTCACCGATCCAAGCGTAGCGCCCGCCGGCTGCGAAAATTTGTTTTTGCTGATACCGCTCGCGCCGGGCTTGGAAGACACCGAAGCGCTGCGTGAAAAATATTACCACATCGCCATGGAGCGGCTGGAAAACCTGACCGGGCAATCTATTCGCGATGTCGTGATTTTTAAAAAATCTTTCGCACACCGCGATTTTGAAAAAGACTACCACGCCTTTCGCGGCAATGCTTACGGGCTTGCCAACACACTTTTGCAAACCGCTTTTTTAAAACCGAAAATGAAAAGTCCGAAGGTGAAAAATCTGTTTTTCGCCGGACAACTTACGACGCCGGGACCCGGCGTGCCGCCCTCGCTTATTTCGGGACAGGTGGTGGCAAATGAAATTTACAAATCCTTCAAACCCTGATAAAAAACACAAAAATGTTCAGCTTATTCCGACAAGTTTGCAACGAATGCAGCCAGCTGGTTACCAATCGCTACAGCACGTCTTTCTCGCTGGGGATTCGCGTTTTTGCCAAAAAATTCAGGACGCCGATTTATGCGGTTTACGGCTATGTCAGATTTGCCGACGAAATTGTGGACACTTTTCACCAGTTCGACAAAGCCCTTTTGCTCCGCCGTTTTGAAAACGAAACCAAAACAGCCATCGAAGAAGGCATCAGCCTCAATCCAATCCTCCAATCTTTCCAGGAAACGGTACGACAGTACAATATTGAATGGGAGTTGGTGGACGCATTTTTGAGAAGTATGGAGATGGACCTGGCGCATTCCACCTACGAGCAAAGCAAGTACGATGAATACATTTACGGCTCGGCGGAGGTGGTCGGATTGATGTGCTTGCGCGTATTTTGCGAGGGCGACGAAGCGACGTATCAAAAACTCAAACCCGCCGCGCGCAGCCTGGGTGCGGCTTTCCAAAAAGTGAACTTCCTGCGCGATATGAAGAGTGATTTTGACGAACGGGGGCGGGTATATTTCCCCGGCGTGGATTTCAGCAGATTTGACACAGCCGCCAAACTGGCGATAGAAAACGACATTAAAAAAGACTTCGACGCAGCCTATGAAGGCATCCGCCAACTACCAAAAGGCGCGCGCCTCGGCGTGTACCTGGCTTACGTTTATTACCTGAATCTTTTTCAAAAAATCAAAAATGCCCCCGCCACTCGCGTACAGCAGGAGCGCATCCGCGTACCCGACAGCAAGAAAATTTATTTGCTTTTCAGTTCTGCGCTGAAAAATGGGTTGGGGATGATCTGAGTTATTATAATTGCGTAAAAAACAAGAATATAAACAACAATGAAACAGGTAGAAGAAAAGCACTAAATTTGTTTTTTGTTATAGTTCATCAAAAATGAATCACCAAAAAGATATTACTCTATCGGATTTTAGCGACTACCTGTTTTGGGATGTTGATCGTACAAAACTATCACTTGATGGTAGTAAAATTTATATCATAGATCGAGTGCTATCTCACGGAATGCTGACCGATTGGTATCTGATAAAAGCACTATACGGCAAAGAAACCATACGTCAAATAGTATTGAATCTTCGTTACCTTGATCGCTATGCACTTCGTTTTTGTGCTGCTTATTTTGATGAACCACTCACTAATTTCAAATGCTACAACTCCACACTGTCGAGCCAGGGACATTGGAATTATTGAAAAAACTGTCAGCAGAACCTTTGCTCGTCAACCACTTTTTAGTGGGAGGCACATCGTTGGCACTTCAAATCGGACATCGAAAATCTATTGATTTGGATTTGTTTACTCATCAACCATTCAACGCAGAACTAATCATTGAAACTTTGCGGCAAACATATCAAGTACAACCATTGACTGTAACAGACTCCATTTGCATTTGTGTAATCGAAGGCATAAAAGTGGATTTTGTCTATTTCCGATATCCCTTTGCCTTTCCAATAATCGAAACAGACAATATCCGCTTGGCGGATAAGCGGGACATCGCTCCAATGAAATTAGATGCCGTAACCAAAAGAGGCAGTAAAAAAGATTTTTTCGATATGTTTTATTTGTTCGAAGAGTATGAGCCAAAACAAATACTTGCCTGGTATAATCAAATGTTCCAACACTCGACAAGCTTCCACGTCATCAGAAGTCTAGCTTACTTCGAAGATGCAGAACAATCCGAGATGCCTTTCGTTTTTGATAAAAAACTGACTTGGGAAAAAGTAAAAAAAAGGCTGATAGAAATAGTCAGGCAGAATTTTTAAACAATTCTGTGTTCATCACAGTTCTCCCACCTCACTCCATCCAAACCGTCTTTTCTTCAATCGGATCCCGTTTGCTGTCTTCCACTGTGCCGTCGTGATAGCCCATGTAAAGTAGTCCGAGGCAGCGCTCACCTTCATTTAAGTTTAAAAAATCATCGGCGGCGAGTGCGGCGGCGGGCGTCGCCCAATAGCAGCCTATGTCGTAAGCCGTGCAGGTCAGGTACATATTTTGAACGGCGCAGGCTACGGAGGCCAACTCCTCCCACTCAGGCAGACTTTGTTTCGGGTCGCGCTGCATACAGATGGCGATAGCCACATTGGATTTGAGTGGATTGGAAGTCATTTTTTTTAGCTTGATTTCCGAAAAATCTTCGGCGGGCGTATTTGCCTGGTAATGTTCGCCGAGAAAAGTGCTGAGTCTTTTCAGCGCCTCGCCGCGCAACACTTTGAAGCGCCAGGGCTGGGTGAGTTTGTGCGTGGGCGCCCAGTTTGCGTTTTCCAAAATCTGCTCTATGATTTCTTTCGGGATTGGTTTGTCCACGTACTGGCGCGGAAAAACAGACCTTCTTTTTCTTATCAAAGCGTTCAATTCGGCCGGTGTCATCTTTTCAAAATTTTATAAAGTCATTTTTAAAAACTATTCAAAACAGGTTGCAAAAACAGCACAAATTTTCCAAACCTAAAGTAATCCGCATCACGGAAGTCGTTTCTTCTGAAATTACCGCACGCGGTTTTCCATCGCCTCCGGGTCGGCGGGCGGTTCTTTGGCGCGGCTCACAAACCAGACGCCGGCCAACACGAATGCCGTGCCGAATATTTGTATGCCCGTGACTGGTTCGGATAGAAAAATATTGGCGAGCACGATAGTCGCTACCGGCCCCACGCTCGCTACAATGGAAGTGTCGCTGGCGCCGATGCGCCGGATACCTTCCGAAATCAAAAACACGGGTATCACGGTACTAAAAATAGCCAGCAGAAGAAAAAGTCCGTACACTTTCCAGGGCAGCACCAGCACCGAAAAATCGCGGGTGAGCAGAAAATGAACGAATATCATACCCGTAGCCAGCACCATCACGTAACTGGTGTACAAGCCGGTGCCAAAACGCTGAATATATTTTCCCACCCGGATGAGGTAAATGGCAAACGCCAAAGCGCTGCCAAACACCAAAGCCGTGCCCAGCGCAAAACCTGGCCCCGCCTCCGGCAAAGCCGGAATAAACACAATGGCAATACCAAAATAAGTCAATACCAACGCCAAAATTTGCCGCGAAGTGATGGGCACTTTATAAAAAATAGCGCCGAGTACCACCACCATCGTCGGGTACGAAAAAAGGATGAGGCGCTCCAGCCCCGCAGTGATATAAAGCAGCCCCATAAAATTGAGCAGGCTGGCGCCGTAATAACCGAGAAAAGCAAAAATGAGCAGGTTGATCCAGTCCTTTTTTGAAATTTGCAAATCGGGTTTGCGCCTTCGTGAAATGATCGCTACGATCAGGTAAATAGGCAGCGAAAAAGCCATGCGCAGCGTGAGTAAAGTGGTCGGATCTACGTCGTATTGGTAAATCAATTTGGCAAAAATGGCTTTCGCAGAAAAAAGCACATTTCCCAGCAACACGATCAGGATTCCTATTTGGCGGTTCGAGCGCAAAAAAGCAGGTTGAAGTGACTATTTTTTTTAAAAATTCATCTCCAGAAAAACCGGGCAGTGGTCGGAATGTTGCGCTTCGTTGTAATGCCCGGCTGCGATAAGATTCGGCCGCAGGTTGTCGCTCACAGACTGGTAATCAATGCGCCAGCCTTTGTTGTTGGCGCGGGCATTGGCGCGAAAACTCCACCAACTGTATTCGACTTTTGAAGGGTGCAAAAAACGAAAGGTATCCGTGAATCCGCTGTCAAACCATTTGGTCATCCAGGCGCGCTCTTCGGGCAGGAAGCCGGAAGAATTTTTATTACTGACAGGGTTGTGAATGTCTATTTCGTTGTGTGCGATGTTGTAATCGCCGACGATGATCAGGTTCGGTCTTTCCTTTTTCAATTCGTGTGCCCAGTCAAAAAAATTGTCCAGGAATCTCATTTTCACCGCCTGTCTGACGTCGCCGGTCGTGCCGGAGGGAAAGTAGCAGTTCAGCACCGTGTAGTCGCCAAAATCCGTCCGCAAAATCCGCCCTTCGCTGTCATAATCGCCGATGCCACAACCAATCACCACGTTCGTTGGTTCTTGTTTGCAAAAAGTAGCCACCCCCGAATAACCCTTTTTTTCGGCTGAATGCCAAAAGTGGCGGTAGCCCATCGCCTCCAATTCCGAAACGTCCACCTGGTCGGGCGAGGCTTTGGTTTCCTGGAAGCAGACGATGTCGAAGTTTTTGATTTTCAGCCAGTCCGCGAGTCCTTTTCCGAGGGCGGCGCGGATTCCGTTCAGGTTGTAGGTGCAAATTTTTACCGGCATGAGGGGGCGGTTTTGAGTGGATTAAAAATTTATTTTTTCAAAAATGACGACGCCGGCAAATGTACATTTTATGACCAGAATGACAGAAATCATCCCGCTTTTTCATTTGAAAAGTCTTTTGACAAAATTTCATTTTTAGAAAAAACCGAACTTTCGGCGCGATTTTGAAATAATTTATACTTTCACCGGCGCGAAAAATCGCCCTACACTTTTTAAATCAGCAATTATCATGAAAGAAGTTTATATCGTTTCGGCCGTGCGCACTCCGATTGGAAGCTGGGGAGGCGTCTTGTCCGGATTCTCGGCCACACAACTTGGAAGCCACGCCGTAAAAGGCGCTTTGGAAAAAGCCGGCGTGGAAGCCAGCCTCGTGGAAGAAGTTTTTTTTGGAAATGTTTGCTCCGCCAATCTCGGTCAGGCGCCCGCCAAGCAGGTTGCCCGAGGCGCAGGTTTTGGCGACAATATACCCTGCACCATTATCAATAAAGTCTGCGCATCGGGCATGAAAGCCACGATGCTCGGCGCTCAAGCCATCGCCCTCGGACAAGCCGACATCATCGTGACGGGCGGCATGGAAAGCATGTCCAACATTCCTTACTACGTTCCGAATGCCCGCTGGGGCTACAAATACGGCAACGCTGAACTCGTGGACGGACTGGCGCGGGACGGACTTATGGACGCTTATCAGCATTGCGCGATGGGCGTATGCGCCGACGCCACAGCAAAAAAATACAACGTGAGTCGCGAAGCCCAGGACGCCTACGCCATCCAATCTTACAAAAGAGCTGCCGAGGCTACACAGTCCGGCAAATTTGCCGCGGAAATCGTGCCCATCAGCGTGCCGCAACGCAAAGGCGACCCGCTGATCATCGGTGAAGACGAAGAGTATAAAAACGTCATTTTTGAAAAAATACCGGGGCTTCGCCCCTCTTTCACAGCCGACGGCACGGTGACGGCTGCCAACGCCAGCACCATCAACGACGGCGCGGCAGCGCTCGTACTCGCCAGCAAAGAAGCCGTTCAAAAATACGGACTCAAGCCGGTGGCAAAAATCCTCGCTTATGCCGACGCCGCTCAAGAGCCGCAGTGGTTTACCACCGCGCCCGCCCTGGCAGCGCCGAAAGCGCTCAAACGCGCCGGCATGACCATAAAAGACATTGACTTTTTTGAAGTAAACGAAGCCTTTTCTGTCGTGGCGATGGTGTTCAATAACGAAATGGGCATCAGCGAAGATAAAGCGAATGTGTACGGCGGCGCTGTAGCTATCGGCCACCCGCTCGGTGCATCCGGCGCGCGCATCCTCGCTACCCTCAACAACGTGTTGCATCAAAACAATGCCTCCGTCGGTCTGGCGGCTATTTGTAATGGCGGCGGCGGGGCGAGCGCGATGGTGATTGAAGCGGTATAAAAAAGTTCAAAACAACTTAGCATTTAAAAACAAGCTTATGTCAAAAGCATACTTTTTCTGTTTATGCTCCCTGATCTCATTTCAGGCATTTAGCCAAAGCGTAGTGGTGTCGCCCGATCCAAAGCCGTACCACCTTTTTGGCAGCCGTGTTGCTATCCATGAAAATACTTTTATTACAGCTACAAACCCCAGTTCTTTACTCAAAGAAGTTTTTGCATTCAAAAAAAGTGGAAATGAGTGGGTTACTGATGGAAAATTGGTGAATGCCGCTCAATTAGCCGGAGATGCTTACGGTTCTGCTTTGAGCATTTACGGAGACTACGCCGTGGTCGGAGCCAGTTCCGCTTTTAACAAAGAAGGGCGCGTTTATGTGTTTAAAAGAACCGGACCCGGCGATTGGAAATTAGAAACTGTTTTAAATAGTACGGATAAAGCAACCGGAGATGCATTTGGTTGGGCCGTATCCATTTATGAAAATACAATTCTGGTTGGGGCTCCTGATAAATTTAGTGGTACGGGAGCAGCTTACATTTTTAAAATGACCAACGGACTTTGGCGACAGGAAGCTCAATTATTCTCATCCAATGCGCCAAACGGACGGTTTGGTACCTGGCTTTCTTTATACGGCGATTATGCCGTTGTAAGTGCCAACCAAAGAGAAAAGGTATTTATCTACGAAAGAGACGGATCTTCCTGGCCTCAAAAAATCACTTTGAATTCGCCCTCTGCTTCCATAAATTTTGGCACCTCTGTTTCGGTTTATAAAGAAAATTTGCTGGTGGGTGCATTCAATGACGATCAGGCAGGCAACAATGCAGGCGCTGCTTTTTTATATACAAGAGAAGCCGGTCAATGGAAATTGTCAAAAAAACTGATCGCATCCGACGCAGCAGCCAGAAAAAATTTTGGAGGACGTGTTGCCATTGCAGAAAATTATGCAGTCATCGGTACGCTATATGAATTGGCTAATTCAACTATTACTGACGGATCGGCATATACTTTTAAAAAAGATGGAGATAACTGGTTAGAGCAGGAAAAACACCTCACACCTTCCAGCGACTTTTACGGATGGAATGTAGCCATTGATAATAATATAGCCTTAGTGGGAGCTTATGGGGCTGATCTGGAAGGTACTGATTCAGGAGCCGCCTACCTTTATGAATTACCCGAAATAAGCGGAGTTAAAGAAAATGCCGAAGCTATCAGTTTCAAAATCTTTCCAAACCCTGCCAATAATTTTATTCAGTTGGAGTATCCCGAGGATTTAAAGCCTGAGTCAGTATGGATTTTTAATGCCGAAGGAAAAATGATTAAATATTATGAATCGGCGCCAACTCAAGTACCGATTCACTTTCTATTGCCCGGCAGTTATTATTTAAAAATAACTTCTCAAGGGCGTTTTGGGCTGGTAAATTTTGTCAAAAATTAATACCGCTTTTCACTCAAAATAATACCTCTTTGGGTTTGGCTGCTGCGATGACGGTGCAAGTATCATTGTGTTTGAGGCAGTGTAATGTAGGACAAGAGTAGTGTTTTAACTATCAGAGAATTATCTTTGCGAAATGAATGCATTATTGTCATCCAAGTCAAAAGATATAAAACAACTCTGCCAAATGTATGGGGTAGAAAAATTATATGCTTTTGGTTCTGTAACCGGAAAACATTTTGATCCGCTTCATAGTGATTTGGATTTTTTAGTCCAATTTAAAAACGGTTTATCTCCCAAACAAATGGGAGCGAATATGTTAGCCTTGATGGATGAACTGGAAATACTTTTTTCAAGAAAGGTAGATTTATTGCGCGATCGCCCTTTCGTCAACCCTTACTTTGCCAAAGCTGTCCACGCCAGTAAAATGCTCTTGTATGCAGCAGCATAATGCATTTAAATACTTAATGGATATTTCTATAAGCCTTGATCGTATTGAAGAATTCTGTGCGGACATACCTGATTTTGAGCATTTTGCAGATGATCTAAAGAGCCGTCTTGCCATCGAAAGATTGCTTGAAATTATCGGCGAGGCGACTAACCAATTGTTAAAAATTGCTCCTGACACTCCAATTTCAAATGCCAAAAAAATTATTGGTTTGCGAAACAGAATCACCCACGCTTATGACGACATAGACGAAGTTATCCTCTGGGAAATTATCAAAGAATATCTTCCTTTATTAAAAACCGAAATACAATCTTTGATTTCTCAATAATCTCACATCACCTCCACCCCGCCATAAAGCG
>CALMIT010000395.1 GCA_937864255.1 uncultured Saprospiraceae bacterium | reverse complement strand
GTAAGCGCGAAAAGTGTCGGGATTGTTTTTGATTTCTTCCACCAGTTCGAGCAGCGCGTTGAGGATTTTGTTGCGCGTGAGTTCGCCGTCTTCGTAGCTGATGATGCCGCGCCGCTGGTCAGATTTTAATTTGCTGTGCTGCGCGCCAATCACGATGACGTCGGTGACCAGTTCCGACTCTGCCAAAGTGAAAACCGTGCGAAGCGACTGGATAGCCTCTTCGATTTTATTTTCGGCAATTTGATTCAGTATCGAGTCGAGCATTTGCGAGGTCTTTGGTTGTTAGTCTTTGGCTTTTGGTCTTTAGTGATTTATTTTCCTTTAAAATTGGCTTTGCGTTTTTCGGTGAAAGCCGCCGCGCCTTCCTTCAGGTCTTCGCTTACCATCAACTGCCCAAATTCGTGTACTTCTTTGGCAAATCCGTCCACATTTTTATCAAAATAAGCATTCACGGTTTCGATAGTTTTGGCGACGGCGAGCGGACCTTTGGCGGCTATTTTGCGCAGAATTTCTTTTGACTTTGCCACTTCCTCGCCGGCAGGTACCACGTGATTGACCAGTCCGAGGCGGTGCGCTTCTTCCGCGCCGATCATGTCGGCGGTGAGCAGCAGTTCGAGCGCTTTTCCTTTGCCGATGAGTTGTACCAGGCGTTGCGAGCCGCCGTAGCCGGGTATGAGTCCGAGATTGACTTCGGGTTGTCCGAATTTTGCTTTTTCGCCGGCCACGCGCAGGTGGCAAGCCATCGCCAGTTCGCAGCCGCCGCCGAGCGCGAAACCATTCACGGCTGCGATGACGGGTTTTGGAAATTGCTCGATGGCGAAATACACATTGTGACCAAACTGCGACAGGGCAGAGCCTTTTTCGGCGTCGAGGTCAGCAAATTCTTTTATATCAGCGCCCGCTACGAAAGCCTTGTCGCCTGCGCCGGTGATGATGACGCCACAAATGTCGCTGCGTCCCGGCGCCTCTTCGCGGAAAAATCTGCCGAGTTCGCGCATGGTCTGAGCGTTGATGGCGTTCAGCGCCTGCGGACGGTTAATGGTGACGGTAGCGATGCCGTCTGCGTCGGTTTCGATGAGTAAATTTTGATATTCCTGCATTATTTCGGATTGTAAATTTTTAAAGATGAGGGGCGAAAATAACAAAAAGCCTTTTGAGTTATCCGGGTTTTCGGGGTATTCGAATTTTTTAAAAATTCAAATTATTTATTTTTTGAAAAACGGGATTTGCCGAGCAGGGAAGCGCCTTTTGCCGGTTCGGCCTGGTGGCCGAAAAAGTCGGTTTTGAATTTTTCAAAAAGACTTTTCATCGTCGGATATTTCGAATCGTTCACGACCAGCTTTGGGTCGGAAGCATTATTTATAAATTGAAAAAAATAACTGTCGCGGTCGGAATAACAATACATGAAAAGTTTGGAACTGAACACGCTGAGCAGCGCATTTTCATCCAGCAAAAAAGGAGAAAGACTCAGGTAATCTTCTATCTGATTGTCTTTGGTTTTGAGGAAAAGTACGGACTGGTTGTCGGCGAAATTGTCAAATTCCACACCCACCTCGGCGATGCCTGTGCCGGCTACCGTCAGCGCCCGGTTGAGCAAAACCTGGTTGTGGCGGAAGCGCGGATTTTGATGCCTGATTTTGACGATTTCAATGTTTTTGATGGTCATCAATTTGTATTTCACCAAAAAAGCAAATTCTTTCAAAATGATGCCGAGGTGTTCTTCGGCTTGCAGGCAAAAAGGTTGCAACTCATTGTCGTTCACTGCATTATTCAGCACTGACTGATGCACGCTGTTGAAAAAAACATAGGCTGTGTACAAGTCAGGATTTTGGTCAACATCCATTTTCACCTGTTTTAATTCTTCGATGAAATAAGGAATGTTGCGTTCGTCAAAAATATCGGTGATGGTCTTGATGAATTTTACGTACTCGAAAGATTGGTACGAAGCCTCATTGAGCGCAAAAAAACTATTGAACTCCACGATGTAATCCTCGCCGATATTCAGCGCCGGATTTTCAAATTTTTCATCCCACAATTGCGACAGCATAATGAAGCTGATGAACTGCATGGTATTGCGGTAAGTCAGGATGAGTTGCTCCAGTCTTTTTCGTGTGAAAAGCTCCAGTTCGTCGGGCTTATTCGGGTCGTTGCTGCGGGTGAACAGCTTGCGGATTTGCTCGCCGATGGGCAGCGGAAAGCAGTCAATGATTTCGCGTTTGATGGCGGGAATATCGAGCTGCGTTTTGC
>CALMIT010000394.1 GCA_937864255.1 uncultured Saprospiraceae bacterium | reverse complement strand
TTCAGGGCTGCCCCGGCAATTTGATTTTCAACCTGCTTCCGGGCGAGTGTGATATAAACGTCACTTACAACCTGACAGCTTTTGATAATTGTCCTTTTCAGGCGCCAAATGGTACTTTGACAACCGACTTCCTCGGAAATAACGGTTTGACCGGCGCTAACACAGGTAGTATGTTCGACTTGGAACATAAAACGGGCGTTAATTTGGACATTACCCGTTTTGATGTAAATAACCGCGTAGCCGGTACTCAAACCGTTCAAATTTATGTCACGACTACTGCTACCACTTATGTTGGTAATAATGCAAATGCAGGAGCATGGACTTTGATATTTAACGGACCGGTTAACTCTCTGGGCTTGAATGGTATGACGCCGGTTATTTTGCCAGTCCCTTATACTTTACCTGCGGGTACTTCAAGGGGCGTATATATTAATATGGTGAGCGGCGGTGTAGGATACACTACATTCACGGCAAATAGTGTAGTTGAAAATGCTGACCTTAGAATTACCTCGGGTTTAGGTGTTACAGCGCTGTTTAGTGCTACAGTTAATAATTTTAGAGGCTGAAATACCACAGTTTATTATGCTACTCCTTTGGCAGGCTGTCTTAACCCGGGTGAGATTGTTAAAACAGACGCTTCCGGCTTAGGCTCAGGCGATCAATTCCCTGTAGGTACTACGCCGCAGTCTTATACTTTGTGCGACGTAGCGGGTAACACAGCTACCTGCTCATTCACCGTCACAGTTAATCCGTTTACCAATCCGACACATACGCTGGCTTGTAACAACAATGTACAGATCAGTTTGGATGAAGACGGTTGCAGCCTCGTAGGCGCTGACCAGATTTTGGAAGGCGGACCTTACGCTTGTTATAATTTGAATTATACGGTTACGCGTGTGACGCCTTTGGTGGGTACTTGCGGGCCGCTGCCTTACTCAGGCGCTATTTGGGTAAACTGCTTTGACGTTGGCAAAACCATCACTGTAAAAGTGACGGACAATGCTACGGGCAGTTTCTGCTGGGGTACGATTCGCGTGGAAGATAAACTGGCGCCCGTATTGGAGTGCCGTGACTTATTCCTGCAATGTGCGGACGAAATACCTGAACACCCATCGCCTGCGGGCTTTGTTGCAGCGCCTGCTTCTCCATTCCAAAACCCGGCGGCGATTTTGCCACATGCCGGTGGTGCATTTACAGTTGCGGGTAACGACTTGCCTGGTGGTAATATGTTCGATTTGACCAATAATACTGCCGGTCCGATCAATATTAATGCGTTGGAAGTACGTTTTGGCGCTGATGCATTTCCTCCGATCGTTCCTCCTGTCGTACCAGTATCTGTGTATATGACAGTTGGTAACACCTGGAATGGTAATCAAACCAACCCGGCGGCATGGACTCCGGTTGCTTTGGATATTCCTGTAATGAAAGGTGGTATAAATGCAGACTTCTCATACTTCGATTTGCCGGCTCCGGGTATCACCCTGGCTCCGGGCGAAACCAGAGGTATCTATGTAATGGGTACTACGCATAGTTTGGTATATAGCGCCGGTGCCGGAAGCACAAACGGCGACCTTACATTATCCGCTGGTGCTGCTACAGGAGCGCTTTTCGGCGGTACGGTTATTCTTGCTCGTGAGCCTAATATCCGTATCCATTACGGTTCTTTGGGCGCGCAAGTTGATCCTTTCGACAATTGCTCTATCGTTTCTCTTACGCACGTGGACAACACAGTTCAGGGTAGCTGTGCTACAAACTCCGGCGTGGTAAGACGTACGTGGAAAGCTGTGGATCAAAGCGGAAATACGAGTACTTGTTTGCAAACCATCACATTCCTGCGCCCGACTATCGGAAGCGTTCAGTTCCCTGAAAATTATGATGGTATAGAAAATGATCTTTTGGATTGTACTACGCCATATCCTGATCCGGCTGCGCCGGTAGTGATCAAAGATACGTTTGTACTGACCGGACCATTTACCATTCCTGATAATGGTACTTTGTCCATTCCTTTCGATTTCCCACATGCTTTGAGCGCGTCACGCGTATTCAGAGACATGAATATCAGAATCAATCTGGTACACCCGAACGTATCTCATCTGAATATTTGGTTCCAGCAGTTGGACGGCAACGGTACAGTTGTACGTTTTAACCCGGGCAACCGTCCTGGTGTGAAACTGTTCAGCTTCTACCGCGACTACGTAAAATGCAGCAATGCTACTTTGAGCGGTTTGGATATCAACTTCGACGACGAAGGTTGTGCATTGCCACACGAACCATGTTTGGATTATGCACCAACTATTCAGGGTCAATTCCAACCACAAGAAGCATTGAGCGCACTTGACGGACGTCCGGTAAATAATGTAAACGGACCATTGAATACTTTCGACTGGAGAATTTTTGTACAGGATTCTGTTGCAAATGTAGGTGCTGTTCAGAATATCCAGCGTATCGAAATTGTTTACACGTATGAAGATCCTAGTTTGGTTCAGGGTTTGACGATTGCAAATCAACCGGTTGTTAACGGTGACAATTGCAATATCAGCTATACTTTCAAAGATGAGCAAATTGACATCTGCCCATCCAGCTACAAAATCTTGCGTACATTCTCTATCGTTGACTGGTGTACTCAGGAGCGTCAAACTTATACTCAGTTGATCAAAGTGTTGGATAGCTGTCCTCCTGTGATCACTGGCTTCAGAACACGTAACAATGATGACGACGCACTTCAAATCGCAGTAACTCGTCCTGCAAATAACAATAATGGAGCGCACGGCGTATGCTACGGCGATGTTGTAGTTCCTCCGGTACAAGTTTGCTACGAAAATTGTAGCGGTGTTAGCGCTGCTGCAAGTACAAGACTGTACTCTGCTGACGGACTTACTTTGATCGCTGAATTGGCAACTAATGGTGGCGTATTCCCGAACATCATCACTGATTTGGATGAAGGTACATTCCTTGATCCTCCGGTAGGTGATTTCTGCCGTT
>CALMIT010000393.1 GCA_937864255.1 uncultured Saprospiraceae bacterium | reverse complement strand
GCGGCGCCGCCGTCCCGTGATCTGTGCCGTCGCTGAAATTGGACGCAATCTGCCGGCCAAATTCCGAAAAGGTCATCCCGACAACTCTCTCCTCCAAACCAAGTTGCTTCAAATCTCCCTGAAAAAGTGAAATCGCTCCGGAAGGCCTTGACATTACCGGGGCGTGCGTCCCGGTAGTCGGACTCCCTGCCACTACCTGCGCCGCATGTGTATCAAATCCGCCCAGGTTACACACATAAACTTTTGTCTGCAAACCGCCGGAAATCAGCAGCGCTACATTTCTCAACTGGTTGGCGAGCGGATTGGTATTTCCGGCCGGATAGGTCACTCTGTTTGCGCCGTGCTTCGCCGCGCCCAATATCACGTCTGTGTAAGCATTGGTCTGGGCTATCGCGCCTCTCAAAAATTCAAGTTCGTACCCGTAAGGCGTGTCGGGTAACTGGCCGTCCTGCCCAGTATTTAGCGCAGAAAGCGCAAAAGGATCAGTTATTGCCAAGCTGTAATTTGAAATCGTACCCTGGCAGGTTTCCGAAGTGAGCGAACTCATCGTAATGGCTACCGGATCGGGTACTTCCACATTCGGATAACCCGTCGGATAACCTGGATATTTTGTCAAAAAATAACGCCCCAGCCATCCCGTATTCACAAATTCGTCGCTGGCGGAGCCGCTCGTCCAAATGTCCGTTGACCTGAAATGAGAGCGGTTTTGATCAGGGTAACCTGCGCTATGGACTATAGTCAGTTTTGCATCATCAAAAAGGCTTTTCAGTCCGGTCATTGCCGGATGAAGTCCCGTTTCGGGCACGAGTTGCAAAGCCTCATTTTCAGGAATCAGAATATTGGCGCGTGCATTGGCGAGATTTTCGTATTTATCCAGCGGCAAAACCATATTCAATCCGTCATTTCCACCTTGCAACTGGATGATTACCAACACTTTGTCGTTGTCGGGATTCAGTAATTTGAAAAAACTGCTGCGCGGAAGTACGCCTATATTAAGTCCGTTCAGCAAAAACGGCATCGAGACTGCTGTGGCGGAAGTTGATTTTATAAATGATCTTCTTTTCATTTTATAAAAATTGAATAATGAAGAATTTGGGTTCAAAATTTTGATTAGCTGAGATAAAATTCGGGCAAACTGAAAATGGCGTGAAAAAGGTTGCGCAATTTGCTCTGCACGGCATTTCTCAAATCTGCATTATTTGGATTGGCGAGATAATCGCCGTACTCCACCGTCCATTCGAAATCCGGCAGCCCAGGAATCAGGATTTCTTTCAGGTAATCTTTTTGAACCTGCGTGAGCGGCTGTGGTAAAAGAATTTTTGTGATTTCGTCAATCATCTCATTTGGATCCAAATTATTGTCAAGTCCGGCAACGAAAGCCAAAACATCAACCCCGTTAGTATTGCCCCGTCCCTGGTTATTCACAGAAAGAGCAAGCTGCTTGCTGTAGCCCATCCGCGAATTAAGCGTGACCGAGTTGATCGAAATTCTGTAAAAAGAAGGTTCCTGGTAATAAGCTTTCCAGCCGGCTACATCGGGCGGATTCAGATATTCCATTTGCATCGTGATAAGTACCGGACGGATTCCATTGTAATAAAATACTAATTTGTCATAAAGACTGGCCGGTTCCTTGCTCTCATAATCAAAAGGCTTCAAAATAGTCATGACAAAATCAATCGGATTTTTGATCATTGGTCCCACGTTCAGCGCATTGAAAAAGTGTTCGCTGCGCAAAAGCGCTCTCACGACTGCTCCGATATTGTAATCATTGTTGATTAAAATATTTGCCATTGTCTCAATTACATCCGCCTCAGCCTGCGGCGTTATTTCATAATAAACAAACCAGCGGTATAATTTCCGGCAAATGAAACGCGCACATTCCCGCTGCTGAAAAATCATGTCCACCAGGTGTTTGTACTCTTCAGCGCCCGCGTTGGCGATAGAGGTGTTATTGAAACGGTGAGAAAAATTCTTCGTGGTGGTATTATGGCGGTGGTTGGGGAAAAAAAAAAAAATTTTTTTTTTTAATTTTGAAAAAACGACGCTTAGGGCTTTTTTTCTTCCAAACTTGGGAGGGTTGAGACCGTACAC
>CALMIT010000392.1 GCA_937864255.1 uncultured Saprospiraceae bacterium | reverse complement strand
TATTATATGGGTCGAGATATTTGAAATTCTCTGCTCCCCCCCCCCCCAAAAAAGCAGCCGAAGGCCCTTGGTTTATGATGGAGATAATCCCGCCGGTCACGTCGCCATATTGCGCTTCGATACCGCCGGTAATTACCTGCAATTGGTCAATTTCCGACTCAGGAGGTAGCGCACCAAAAACCCGGACATTGTCCACAAAATAAAATGTGGATTCTTTCCTCGATCCTTTCACGGTCACGTCGTCACCTTCATCCTGTGAGGCAAGACCTGCCGTGTTAGCCGCGAGCGCGTTGATGTTGCGGGTTGGTAATTGGCGAATTTGATCGCCGGTGATGGTACCCCCGGAAGTTGTGTTGTCTTGTTGAATGAGCGGAACTTTGTAGGAAGTAACCACAATCTCATCAAGATTCACACCACCGGAACTCATTTTGACGTCTAGCTTATTCGATTTTCCGGCAAAGACGATCACATCAGTGACACGCTGGGTCTGAAGACCGACAAAACTGACTTCTATGTCATACTTGCCCGGGTCTATGTTCGAAAAGATGAAATTGCCGTCCAGATCTGTATCTGTACCGGTGATTAAATTTCCATTTTTGTAAAGTGCCACGGAGCCGAAAAGGACGGGTTCGCCACTTTCTTCTTCCGTAACCTTACCGCTTAGCGAAGTCTGCGCAGAGGCTATCAGCGAAGTCATCGCAAAAATCAGCATCATGAGTAGGTAACGTGCCATAAATTAGTGATTTTAAATGCTTAATTTTTCGATAAATGTTGAGTTTATATTGACTAAAGCGGCGCTTTTGCCACTTGAGCGCACAATTATAGTGAAATTACCTGTGGTCGCAAAAAAATAAAAATTAGCCTTGTATGAATGAAGACATCTTTCCTGTTAAATACCGATTTGCCGTGATTTAATTTTTTAGAAAATCTTCCTTCGGCAATCTTATTGGGGCAAAATTAAACCGATGCAAAAACTTATTCAGTCAAATATTTTGAATAAGTCAGGTTTCTAATTCGCCTTTTCAATCTTAAAAAATGCCTGTTTTAAAAAGCCCGCAGAAGCCAAATTTTACAATATACTCCTCGCCTTGTTGCAAACACGTTTCTACTTCATTCAAAACAATTTTACATTTGCGCTGCATTGACCAAAAGCTCTTTTATGAAAAAAAAATTTCTTTGGGGATTTTTGCTGCCGTCGCTGATATCGCTTTGTGTTTGCTGCAAAAACCAGACACATGAGGCAGATAATTCCCCCACGCTGTTTGCCGATTTTTATGTCCGCTACTTGCACGATGAGAAACTCACGAAAGCCGAAGTTTCCTTTAGGGAAGGCGAATCAGACTCTACCGCCGTTTCGAAAGATTTTGACGAGGTACTCTTTTTCGGCAGACAAATGGAAGCGCGGGATTGGGGACCGGAAAAAGGCATTTTATTTTCTACCGAATTCACGGAAAACTACCCTGGCGAGTATTTTTTTCAATTTGGCGACGACAATGCCGAAAAAAGAAAATTCTCATTAAAAATGGCGCCGCTCACCGGTTATGCTTTTCAGGGTCCGGTCAGCAAATCATCAGGCGCTAATCTCACATTGGAAGGCGAATTGCCGGGAGAAGGCGAAAAACTGATCTTGCTTTTCAGCAATGAAGAAAATAAAACCGGTGCAGTAGAAATACCGGATATAGCCGGAAAAAAATCTTTCAACATCAAACCGCAGGCGCTGATATCGCTGTCGCCCGGCAAAAACCTGGTTTATCTGGTAAAGAAAAAGCTGGAATTCAGCACGGAAAATGGTATAAATGCGAGCGCGCTGATCGAGTATTACAGCACTTCGCAAACGGTGGAAGTACTTGAGTAATCTTTTTCAAAAAATTCAATTTAAACTCCGTGCCTCTAAAACGCTATTCGCCGGATCAAACTTTCCTAAGCTGGCTGCTGCTGATATTGCTGAGTTTTATTTGGGGCAGTTCGTACATTTTAATAAAAAAAGGACTCCTGGCCTTTTCGCCGGTTCAATTGGCAGGTGTGCGGCTCGGCGTTTCGTCGCTGGCATTCGTGCCGGTGTATCTTTCGCTGCACAAAAAAACAGACTGGAAAAGATGGAAAAGTTTTCTTGTGGTAGCGCTGGCTGGCAGCGGTATCCCCGCTTTTTTATTTGCGCTGGCGCAAACCCAACTCAATAGTTCGCTCACCGGCATTCTTAACGCGCTGACGCCGCTGACCACTTTTATACTCGGGTTTCTGTTTTTCGGACTGGTTTTCAAATGGTCAAAATTGCTGGGCGTGATTATTGGTTTCGCAGGCGCATTTTTGCTGATTTGGGTGGGTAAAGAAAGCGGCGCGGCGGGTAATATCTGGTATGCCGTGCCGGTCGTGCTGGCTTCGGTCTGCTATGCGCTGAGCGCCAACGAAGTGGGATTCAAATTGCGGGACGTAAATTCGCTCGTCATCAGCGCGGCTTCGTTTATGTTGCTGCTGATTCCCGGTTGGTTTTTGATTTTTTATACCGGCGTGCCGACCACCGTCATGACCCACCCCGACGGGTGGGCATCGCTCGGTTTTGTTTGCATCCTTGCCATTTCGAGTACTTTCATTGCGACCATACTTTTTTTCAGGTTGATCCAGATGACGGGCACTGTTTTTTCATCATTTGTGAGTTACATCGCGCCGGTAGTTGCCGCCGGCTGGGGAATACTGGACGGCGAATCCGTCACTTTTAGTCTGCTGCTGGGTATGGCTTTGATTCTGGCGGGTGTGTATGTTGCAAAAAAGTAAGGCTCAAAGCAATTTTTCGAGGCACTTCAAAACGATTTTTTCGAGGTAAGAATAATCGTTGTCCACTTTAAAAAGCTGCTCAAGGAAAGATTTCACCACCATTTTTCCTTCCTCACCCGGGCAAAATTTTTCCCTTAATGCCAAAATCACTTCAATGTTTTCATAATCGGATTGCCGGTCAAATAATTGCCGGGCCTTATCATAGTGCGACGTTCCGAATTGTTGCTTGATCCAGCTTTTTTCTTCTTCCGAAATTTCCATATCAGCATTGGCGCCGTAGAGCGTCAGAAATGCAAGGAAGTCTTCTCTCGTCCAGGTTTCGGTGTTTGTCATTTTGATTTTTTTTATTTAAAAAAATGCCGCGCCGGGGTCCCTTCATTCCGGCTTCCAAAGTAGAAAAATCTGTTCGACTCACAAAATTTGCTTTTATGACTGACATCACAAAGCTCTTTTACGCTCGGTTTTAATTTTGCG
>CALMIT010000391.1 GCA_937864255.1 uncultured Saprospiraceae bacterium | reverse complement strand
TGATCGCTGCCATTGCTCCATTGATAAGTCAGCGGCAGCGCGCCGCCCAGAATGTTGGAAAATATAATGCCGTTATCGTCGCCGGCACAGACCGGCTCCATGATCATCAAATTGTCGTTGGAAAGGACCTGCTCGGCTTCGAGTACCAGATTATCAAACACACCAACACAACCGCCGCCATATTCGATGGTCACCGAATAATTTCCACTGCTTATATTTTCGATATTTTGCGTTGTATCCTGCGTATTCCACAAAAAGTGAAAAGGCGCCAGATTGGCGGATAAAATATTTACTGAAATCGAACCGTCCGCTCTTCCCATACAGGTCGGCGGGCGGATAGAAAAGTCCACAGTCAGCAGCGGCGGCGCATTCAATGTAAAAGTATCAGAGTGAAAAACGCAGCCGTTTTCGTCCGTGGTAGTCAAAAAATAGTTGCCGTTTGTGGCGGGCGATAAATCTTCGTCGGTCGCTCCGGTATTCCAATTGTGTTGCAAACCCCCCGTACCACCCGAAACGCTAAGAAAAACGCCTCCGTCTTCAATACCCGGACAACCCGGATTTTTCAAACTGTCAAGTACAAAAGTTACGATGGAGGGTTGGGGCACGACAATATTGCTCAAAGTCAAAATGCAGCCTTTTGCGTCGGTGATTTCCACGTCGTAATTTCCTGCCGGCAGGTCGCTCAGATTTTTTTGCGTAGCGCCTGTATTCCAGAGAAAATTATACAGTGGCGTACCGCCACTCACGTTTAATTGAATGGCGCCATCCCGTCCGTCAAAACAGGAAACGGCGGAAGCAACAGCGTCGGCAGCCAATGCCGCCGGCTGGCCGACAGTCATATTTTCCGAAACAAACATACAGCCGCGCGCATCGGATACAGTGAATTGATAATCGCCGGTAGCGAGATTTGATTGGTTGACCTGCCCGCTTTGATTGCTCCATTCGATTTCATAATCGCGGGTTCCGCCGAAAATCTGCACTTGTATTTTTCCATCGGTGAATCCCTCGCAACTCACGTCCTCCACACGCGAAGTAGCGTACAAAGAGTCCGGCTGTGGTACGAGAATATTCGAAATTTCACTTTGGCAAACACCATCTGAAATGGTCACGCTATAAATGCCGGTTTCCAGCCCGGTAATGTCTTCCTCGGGTGAATTATTATTCCACAAAAATGCTATCGGCCCGTTGAAGGAATTGGCAGAAATGAAAATGCCGCCATCGCTGTTTCCGTAACAACTGACAGGTCTGATGCTGTCCAGGCTGATTTCCAGCGAAGGCCCGTTTACGACCAAAAAAGTCCGTACAAACGCACAAGCGCCCGGCGATTGATCGA
>CALMIT010000390.1 GCA_937864255.1 uncultured Saprospiraceae bacterium | reverse complement strand
GGTGCGTGGTGCGATCAGCATCGGCCGCCGCCTCGCAGATCCGCTGGCGGAGTTGGTGAAAATAGATGCCAAAAATATCGGTGTCGGACAATATCAGCACGATGTAAACCAGACGCTGCTGAAAGAAAGCCTCGACCGTACCGTGGAAAGCGCGGTCAACTCGGTCGGCATCAATCTCAATACAGCCAGCAAACATCTGCTTACTTACGTGTCCGGCCTCGGACCTTCGCTGGCGCAGGCAATCGTACACTTTCGCAGTGAAAAAGGCGCTTTTACCGCCCGCGATCAACTCAAGAAAGTACCCCGGCTCGGCGAAAAAGCATTTGAACAATGCGCCGGATTTTTGCGCATCAGGGAAGCGGCGCATCCGCTGGACAATACTGCGGTGCATCCAGAAAGTTATCAGGTGGTGGAAAAAATGGCGGCCGACCTGGGCGTGGCAATTGCTGATTTGATTAAAAATGCTGAACTGCGCCGGCAGATAGATTTGAAAAAATACGTGAATGAAAAAACCGGGCTGCCCACCCTCACCGACATTTTAAAAGAACTCGAAAAACCCGGACTCGATCCGCGTGGCAAAGCCAAATCTTTCGAGTTTGGCAATGTGCATAAAATGGAAGACCTCAGCCCAGGCATGATACTCCCCGGCATCGTCACCAACATTACCAATTTCGGCGCTTTTGTGGATATCGGTGTTAAGCAGGACGGACTGGTGCACATCTCTCAGATTGCCAATAAATTTGTCAAAAATCCCGCCGACGTACTCAGCCTCGGTCAGGAAGTACAAGTGAAAGTCATCGAAGTGGATATCCCCCGCAAACGGGTGAATTTGAGTATGAAGGAGGTGTAAAGGCGAGCTATCTAACTTTGAAAACTCTATCAAAAGAAACTTTTGACGAAGTAGAGTCTCCATCTTCTTTTACCAAACATTCTTTATCATCAATGAACCCTGTAATTACTCCAACCTTTTTTCCACCAAAAGAAGTAACCCATTGGACTTTGTCGCCCACTTGGAGTCCTCTGTATTCTTCAATACTTCTGCCCCAAACATCACCTTCGACAGCGAAATATTTATTGTCGATCATGTATAGCTTAGCATTCATAATGAACTCACCTCCCGGAACAATTCTTACTGTATTGTAAATTGCTTCGTCAATGGTTGCTCCTTTTGTTCTTTTTAAATCCCGCTTGGATATACCGACGTACGATTTTATCCTTTTGTAATCAAAATTGGAGTCTATGTTTCTCGTGGAGATCATATTTACTTTTCCAATAGGTTTAATAGATGTTCCACATGATGTAGCAATAAATAATAGAGAGATAAATACGGGAAATAGGAATGACTTTTTCATTTTTGGTTTTTTTTAAAACTCAAAAACAAAAAACCAACCAATATCAGGATGTAACTAAAAAATACCGATTTGTTTTAGGAGTGTTTTAATTGAATTGCAAAAGAACTCTGATTTGAGAAATATGAAATCAAAGCCGATGAAATCCTAAAACCGTTAAAAAAATCAAAAATCCCGTCCGCGGGAGCGGAAAAATTTAGGGTGTGCCGGATTCGCTTTGTCTTACCTGCAAAAAACACCTTAAATATGAAATCAACGATTCAATTTGCAGCAATTTTCTGGCTCATGGCAGCCATGACTTCTTGTTTCTCTCCGCGCGCCGTCGTCCGCATGGAAGCTGAGGGCGATAATATCAAATGGAACTACGGCCGGCAGGTCGTCTATCAAAAGATCGGCGGCACCGAGGCGCGCATTTCCTTTGAAGATTTTTCAAAAGAAAACCTGATTTTCAATGTGGAGTTTGTGCACAGGGGCGAGGGCGATATTTTGATCGATCCTGCAAAATTTTACCTCACCGGCGCCGACGAAGCGGTTGAATACCCGGCAATCGATCCCGAAAAAAAGCTGCTCGATCTGCGCGTAAAAGACAGTCGCAATGAAGCGCGCGCCAAAAATCTCGCCGTAGCCGCAGGTGCTGTGGCGGTCGCAGCGGTAGTGGCGGCAGCTACCTCCGATCACGATCATAAAGACGACGATCACCACCATCACGATTCGGACGTAAATGTGGTCAATGTCAATTATTTTGGCGGCGCGCCGGTACCTTTCAATCCTATGCAAATGACGCAGCACGAGTTTTGGCGCGACGTGGCTTTCCGCAAAACCACCCTGGAATCGGGCTACAAAGTGGAGGGCAAAGTGGTGTTTCCGAGGTCGGATTTTTTCAAAACTTTTATCGTGGCGATGCCCGTGGAAGA
>CALMIT010000389.1 GCA_937864255.1 uncultured Saprospiraceae bacterium | reverse complement strand
TCATCGGTTCTGCGGCGGGCGTAGCCGCCATGGGTATGGAGCGGATTGATTTTATCTGTTATTTGAGAAAAATTAGCTGGATAGCAGCAGCGGGTTTTCTTGCCGGCGCGCTTGCTTTTATTGGTTGGTATTCATTAGTTGGGTAATGATTTATAGTACAAAAAAAGCGGGTAGTTTGGGTTTGATGGCTTTTATGCTGGCTTTGTCTGCGTGCAATTATTTCAATGAAAGAAAATTGCAAGGCGTTTGGCAAGCAGCGGAAGTATCGGAAGATTCTACAAAAATCGAAGTTGACCTCACTAAAGTTGTACTCAAAATAGAACCTGAAAAAAGATACTATTATCACGGCACTTTAAATTATGAAGAAGCCGGCACTTACAAGTTTCGGGACAATTTGCTGTACATAAAAGATACCACACAGAACAATTCGGGTGAAAAAATTATGGAAGTACTGCTGCTTTCGGACGATTCTCTTTTTTTGAAAATGGAAGAAAATCAGAAGCCGCGAATATTAAAACTTGTAAAACAAAAATAAAGAGGAGCCTTCCCGGAAAGGGAAAAACTCCTCTTTGACAACGTTTTTCCTGTTTAACGATTTATCTGTACATAGCCCGAAAGCTTTTGATTACCTGCATATTTCAATACGTAAAAATAAGTGCCGTCGGGCAAATTTGCGTTTCCGAAAGTCCCGTTCCAATCATTTTTATAACTGCCTGAGCGATAAACCTGATTGCCCCAGCGATCAAATACAATCAATTCGTGTTCGGGATATTCGTCAAGTCCGATGATGGTAAAATAATCATTCCGGTGGTCGCCGTTGGGTGAAAAACCGGACATCACAATCGGCGTTTTGCATTTCACGATAATTTTTCCGGGAATCGTGTCGCAGCCATTTTCATTGCAAACCACATAGACAAAGATTTCACTCCCGCAGAAATTCCTCGCCGGCACATAGGTCAGTGTGTTGTCCTGATTTTTGGTCAAAACACCAATTTGCGTCGGATAAAAAATCTGGAAATTTGTGAGACTTCCGTTGAGCGTGTCGTTTGCAAGTACGTCTAAAATTATAGGCTGATTTGCAGTTGTGGTATCGCAATCTTCGGCGCCGGCCGGAGCCAATCCTGAGCCTGGCACTACAGTAATGAAAAGCACAGTGGTATCACAAATGCCCGCTGCATCGCAATAAACAAAGCGAATAATTTCCTGCCCTTCCTCTACCCCACTGATTTTCAGGCACTCAGGCCCGATGCTTTCAATCTGAATCCGAGAACAGTCTGTCAGGCAAGTTTCGATACTGTTGACGATGCTGCCTGAGAGTTCGTCGTCGCTCACACAGTAAGTCTCTTCATCCCCGATTTGCAATTGGATGTATGCGCTGTCGGTGGTTACATTTATCGGCGTACATTTTACGTCCACATCAATCGTGTCCGCGCAGCCGGTGCGCTGGTCAGTCGTCATCAGCCAGTGTTTTCCAACCGGCAATTTGAGCAAGCTGCCGTTCGGATTTCCCGGACAAGCCGCCCCGGACAAAGTGATATAGCTGTTATTCAGATTAAAAACAAAATTTGATAATTCCCCCGGTGGTATATTCACACAGATTTCTGCCGAATCCTGGCAGTCTGACAATTCAACTTCTACATAAACTTCGTCGAAGTAATTGATATCCACACAAGGTTCCGGACAACCACAATCCGGATCATCGCAATCTGCCAGTCCGTCGTTATCGTCATCAATTCCGTTATCACAAATTTCGTGCGGTACGCATTTTACGTCCACGTCTATTGTGTCCGCGCGGCCGGTGCGCTGGTCAACGCCGCGTTCCGCGAGTTGATCGGCCTTTCGC
>CALMIT010000388.1 GCA_937864255.1 uncultured Saprospiraceae bacterium | reverse complement strand
CACCGCGCCGTTTATATAATTTGGCAAAATCGGTTTTACAAAATCCACATAAAAACAGGATTGCCCGCTACATCCGTGATTATCGGTTGCGGTCACACAATACGTTTGTCCGCCAATAAGTCCGTTCGCATCGGCTCCTGTAAAACTGTTTGACCATTCAAATGTATAATTGCCCGAACCGCCATTGGCGGTGGCTGAAAGCGATCCCGTCGGAGAACCTTCCGCATCGGCTTTCCGGGTTTGCGTAATTGTGACTACGACAGGTTCCAAAACAGTGAGCGAGGTCATTACCACGCTATCGCAACCTCCCGCCAGCGAAATTGTGTCAACATAATTTCCGCTCAGCGCATAAACAGAACTGCCCACAATAATTTGCTCGCCCGCACAAATTGTATCCACAAGATTGAAAACCGGCGTGTCGTCACCCAAATCGGTGACCCTGATTTTTAAAATACCGTACGTGTCGTAAGCGTCGCCGTCTATGAGAATAAAATAAGGACGGCTGGGCGTGAGGCAGGAAACTTCCAGTTGTTCATCCAGTCCTTCTTCCGTATAAAAACTGGCTACCTGTGTCCACAATCCGGTACACAGATTATTACTTGACCGGTAAATCGCGATTTGCAAACCGATAGGATCAACTATTTTATCACTAATAGCTTCGATAAGAAAATGCCCCGAAGCCGGTGGTTCCACGCGGAAAAAAATAGATCGCTGACTCACAAAACCCCGCACGATCGGGTCGCCTACGGAGCTTGCACAATAATTAGACTGCCAGGGATATTCTACCGAACCTCCTTCCGGAACCGGACCAAGGTTGTAAGCCTCACAGCGCAAATCTCCCCCCTCCAATATGCCGGGGTCAATTATTTCCACGCCGAAAACACCTTTTTGCATATTCGTATTTTCATCGCCGTCTATCAGGACATAATAGCGGCGGTTGGGCGCTACACAGGGCAAAATGAGCGCCTCGTCAAAATTGCTGTCATTGGAAAAAGTATGCTGTAGTAATGTCAAATTCCCCGTACAGGTGTCGTTGGTAGATTCAAAAACGGCAAGCTGAAGATTGATTGGGTTACCA
>CALMIT010000387.1 GCA_937864255.1 uncultured Saprospiraceae bacterium | reverse complement strand
AAAACAGGCGGCATAGCAGCCAGCATTCCGGGATTGAGTTCGGGGCGGATGTTCTCGTCTTTTTCCAAAACGGGCAAACCGTTTTTATCAAAAATAGGTACGAGCGAGCGATCAAACCAGCCGTTTTGCTGCGCCGCCGCCGCCCGCTGTTGCGACTGCAAAGCATACGCGTCGAGCATTTCCCGCGAAAAATCTTCCATCGTCGCTATCAAATCCGCCGACACACCCTGCGGAATGTAGCCGCTGCCCTGGATGATTTCGGGGTCGTACAAAAAAGCGCCGCCCTCGCTGCCCATCGGTACGCGGCTCATGCTTTCCACGCCGCCGGCTACCATCAGCGTATCGCTGCCGTGCATGATTTTGAGGCTCGCCAGGTTGACGGCTTCCAGCCCGGAAGCGCAGTAGCGGTTGATTTGCAGAGCGCCCACATTCGGATGCCAGCCGGCGTGTGCGAGCGCCGCTTTGCCGACGTTGAAACCCTGCTCCTGCACGGCGGTCACGCAGCCGATGATGGCGTCGCCGACCAGCGCGGTGTCAAATGCGCATCGCTCGCGCAGTGCCTTGAGCACGGCAGCCAGCAGGTCAACCGGTTTCACTTCGTACAAAGCGCCGCCCGGCTTGCCTTTCCCGCGCGGCGTGCGCACGGCGTCGTAGATGTATGCTTCTTTCAATTTTTTTGATCTTTTTGGTGTCGCTGCAAAAGTACGCTTCTGAGGTGGATGGTGGGTAGTATAAAAGGGAGCAGGTTTTATTCCTTACATCTTTTTGCTCAATGCATAATTTATTTCTCGTTCGATATTCAAAGTTTCAAGAATGACAACTCTCCTCATCCAGAAAGTAAACCCAAAAGGAATAAAAAGAAGCAAAAATAGATATTCTGTGAAAGTTAAGCTTTTGTTTCCAATTGCCGTGAAATAGGCAAAAGGTAGTGAGATGCCCAATACAATAACAGCCAAATGAAATTTAATTCTCCTATAAAAACCATCAATGGTAATTTCAACAATTACGCTTGCTCCTGCTGATTTTATTTTTCCTGTTATTTCTGGTGAATAAATTCTCCATATTTGAAATCTTTCTCGTCTTCTAATTTTAAATGAATCAATGTTAACCTCTCCGACATATTTGTTTTGCCGCTCAGGCAGTTCTTCTGATTCGGATGGAAAAATGGCAACATTTTCTTCGTCCACCATCCTTTCAAAACGTAAATAAAACTCCTCCTGTGAAACGGGCAATTCTAATCTGATAAAGGCTCTAAGTCCTAAATATTTGAGTAATTCATCCATTCTAAATTCCATAGTTGGTCAAATAATATTCAGTTTCGTTATTCATTCAGCCCGCTCCATGTCTTCGCAAGGCGAGACACGGAGACGAGGCAGGGTTCCATTTTAGGATTTTGAAAATGGGAAAACTTTACCCCAAAGCCGTTTTGGCAATATTGCCGGATATTTTTTATCATGGGTACTTGCGCTGCGCCGTGTCCCTTCGGAGACACGGCGCGGACGGAAGCTACTATTGACATTTTACACATTGTTACCAGCTGCTGTAATTATTGTTTCATATCAAATCGTTGCTTAAATTCAGGTGCTATTTTATCACAGAAATCATTAAGTATTTGACTAATATTATCGCCAGCTATTATCAAATCTTTGAATAACCTCTCAAATTTTAAATTATAATAATCTTGAAATCCTATAAGATCCTCTGCTAACTGTTTATCAGATTCTTCAATAATTGAAAGTGTTTTCCTAATCTCTAATTCATCATCCTCAATACCTGAAAAAGCTCCTTCGTGAGCAAGTACATTCCTCTCATCTCGCAAATTTTTGCCCGCATCTTTAATTCTTTCTAAAAAATCAATTAAATAGGAATCAGAACTACTAAGCTTATTTTTAATCTTTTTCAAATTGACATCTAATCCTGATAAATTAAGTTCAAAAACAGAGTTTGTTAATTGATATGCATAATCTCTTAGTGAGGTGAAACGATAGAGAATCAAATCGTAAGTAATTCTAAACCACTCGTGTCTATTGATAACATCTTTTTTCAAATCAATTGGATAATCTCTTACCATTAACATCTTTTGTAGCACTTGAAGAGATACAAGTCCTTCGTGTAAACATCTCAATCTATATGAAACATCTAAAGCATATTCATAGTGGCGATTTTCACTCAAATCTATAGTTTGTTCTACTTCAGATAAATTAAGAGGAATAAAAATCCCATAAAGAATTCCATCTAAATCACTTTCTATGCACCAATATTTAAAATCAGAATTTTGTTTCATCTTGCTCTTATTATTACTGACAACTACTTCATACCCGAAAACGAGTAAGTAACCAACAGACGCATTATTTTATCCCGCTTATCGGCGCACCCAAATTTAAACAAAACTCCATTCAGTTTTTTCCTTTTTTGAGCGCAGCGGCAGCGGCAAATTTCCCGGTTTACCGGCCTTTCATCGTTTTTTTAGTAAAACAGGTAGAAAGCAGTACCTTTCGCAAGGCGGCAATTCTATTTTTGTGCTCATCAAGATTGGATGAGATGATGTGCTGATGTGTGAGGGCAGAAGTCTTAAATCTGAAAATCTCAAATCTATCTATCTTACAAATACATTAAAAAATGGCAACAAGATTAAAAACTACCGCTTTTACAAGATTCCTGCTTATGCTGATCATCGTGGGGCCGCTGGCGTACCTCGGCGCTTCTTATTACAACGGGCAAGACCCGATTGCAAATTTGAAAAAGCTCTTTGGTTCGGGCGAGACGACCGTGCAAGCGGAACCCGCCGCCAATGCCGCGCCTGATGAAAAAGCAACATTCTGGGAGGCAGAGCTGGAAAAATGCCGCCAGGAAAACGCGGCGCTGAACCGCCGCATCGGCGAACTGGAAGGACAAGTCAAAGCCGCTAAAAAGTAATTTTCTCCTCGTTTTTTTCACCAAAATAAAATCTGAACCGGATGGAAAATTTCATTTTTCTCGCATTTCTCGGACACGCGTCGCTCGGACTTTTTATCCTGAAAATGGTACTCAATGCCGCCGCGCTTTTCGGCGCTACGTACATTTTGAGGGGAGTTTATATCAAGGACTTTACCGGCGCGCTGATACTGGCGCTGGTGCTCGCTTTTTTGAACGGCACACTGGGTGCGTTACTTAACTTTTTTGCCACGCCGCTCACCTGGCTCACGCTCGGACTTTTCGCCTTTGTGGTGGACGCCGTGGTGCTGATGGTAGCCGACTATTTTATGAAAAGTTTTAAAATCAAAAGTTTCATCTGGGCGCTGGCGCTGGCTGTGGTGTTGGCGGTTTTCAACGGCATTTTGCATTTTATTTTCCTTTAAAAAATAAAGTCCGGCGGAGCCGGAGTCGGGCAGGTTTTACAATTTTATTACAGGCGAATCGCCCGAAAGGCGGCGGTGAAGGACTACTTTTGGCAAAATTTTTTCACAGAAAACTGCCTTTTATGATTCGCTTTTTTGCCGCACTTTTTTTGGTACATCTTTCCGCATTTGCTGCTTCGGCGCAGAATTACGTGCTGGTCAGCACCGGCGAAAGTTACGGTTTGCAAAACTACTACCGCCTCAATGACGATGCGCAAACCAGTGTGCCGAACGACGCCTGGGATTTGCAGTTTTTCTTTTACGGCGACGGCATTTTTATCAATGAAAGTTCAAAAACCACCTTCCTCGAACCTTCCAGAGAAATTCGTTTTTACCGCGCGCCGGGCGACGATTTTTCGGCGGTTTTTTCTTCCGACGAGGTCAGCGGCAAGCGCCTCTGGAACGACGAAACTTCCTGGCAATACGGCGCGCTGAATACGCTGCGCGACCCAAACGACCCCGACGACCTGGGCTGGGGTAGAAAAAACAGCGACGGCACGGCGACGGGCACGCGCGTTTTCGCCGTCCGCCTCCGCGACGGGCAGTGGAAAAAATTCAAAATCCTCTCCAGGGATTTTTTTGAGTCCCGCCTGCAATATGCCAATCTCGACGGCTCCGCCGAAAAGATAGTGACCATCCCGCTGCCGGATTTTTCACCGCTGGTGTTCGGCTATTTTTCTTTTGAAAAAGGTGAAATGATCAGCTCTGTGCCCTTCGACTGGGATTTGGTTTTTCAGCGCTACGTGACGCCGCTCGACGACAATATGGGCGGCATCCTCGACTACACGGTGACGGGCGTGCTGAGCAATTTCGGCGTGCAGGTGGCGCAGGCTACGCAGGTCAACCCGGCGACGGTAGCTTTTGAAAATTACCGCGATTCGCTGAGCGCGCAGCCGGACGTCATCGGCTATGATTGGAAATCTTTCGACTTTACCAATTCCAACGAATGGACGGTGTACGACGACCGCGCTTACTTTGTGGCGACGCGGCAGGGCGAGATTTGGAAAATCGTTTTTATTG
>CALMIT010000386.1 GCA_937864255.1 uncultured Saprospiraceae bacterium | reverse complement strand
GAAAGATGTGATGAAAAGCCTGCCTTTTTCCAACCCGGTTTTAAATAAATTTACAATCGAACCGGACGCGAGTTTGCCGGAGGCTTGGGTGAAAATGGATTTGATTTTGCCGCGGTACGCTTCGATGGTGGGTAAGCGGCTTTTTGTACCGGTCAACAAAATCAACAACATCGGCGAGGCGCCGGCGGGAGTGGAGAACAGGAAAAACAAAATTTTTTTGAATGCGGGACGAACGGAAATTGACAGCCTGGTTTTTGAAATACCGGCGGGCTATCAATTGGAGGGAGGAGCCTGGACGCCGGTACACCTCACGTCAGCATTTGGGGAATATTCCGCCGAACTGGCAGCCGATCAAAAAACGGTCACTTTTATCCGGCGGTTCAAAAAGAACAACGGCGTCTTCCCACCTGAGACTTACGCCGAACTGTGCAGTTTTTATCGGGAAATTTTAAAATCGGACAATCGAAAACTGGTTTTTACACAAAAAACTGCGGACAACAAACCTTAGATTTCACATCAAATTTGTCTTTCAAACCTGCCTGCGCCGCATTCTTTTTCTGTCCGGAGATATGCACTTTTTACACAAAAAGGAACTGTTTAAGCCAAATTTTTCAAAAGAAAATTCTTACAATATTCTTTACTAAAGCATTGATAATCAAAACATTGATAATTTTTTGTAAAAACTTATTTTCTACAAAAAATAAAAAATGTCTTTTTCCAACCCGCCCCGAATGATGAATTTTGGAGCATCAAAATAGCGATAAGGCTATCCTGAATTTACCAGATTACATCATTTTAAAATTTTTAACCCATGAAGAAAAATGTTTTTACAACCGGATTATCTTTTTTACTGACATTTGGTTCACTCGCGGCGCAACACTCCGTCAGCGGGACGATCCTGAAAGCCGGCGGCGAACCCTTTGCCGGAGCCTGGGTGAGATGTGAGGACGAAAATGGCACAATCACCACCACTTTTACCAATCAGGACGGACAGTATGAATTTGCCAACCTGGAAGCCGGGAAAAATTACATTCTCGACGCATCTGCCGACCAGGACAATTACCAGGACGGACTGACCGTGCTTGACATAGCCAAAATTGGCTGCGGCGTTCTGGGCACGGAGCTATTGCAACCGTACCAGGTGCTGGCGGGCGACCTGAACAGAAATGGCGGCATTACTACTTTTGACATGGTGCTGGCGAAGAAATTGCTTTTTGGCGAGTTGAATTTTATGCAAGTTCCTGTGTGGCAGTTTGTGAATCCTGATTTCGAAATCGAACCGTTCGGCGTGCGCCGGGTGAGCTATTCGATAGCTCTGAACAACCTGCAAACAGACAAAACCGGTCAAAATTTTACCGCCATAAAATCGGGTAGTGGCGTGATAGACGAAGATGCTTTAACTCCCGTAGCTTCTGTGAATCCGAGTTTTCAACTCGTCCCCCATCCCGTTCAAAACGGCGTTTTGAAAGTGGACATGGTCGTTGAAAATTTTACCAATATCGGCGGATTTCAATTTGGGCTGGAGTGGGATCCAGGCATTTTGGACAATCCCACAGTTATCGAACCGGGCGCCGCAAACGACCAGTTTTTTCAGTATCCTAAAATTGATCAGGGACAGATTCTTTTTGTGTCTTTGCTGAATCGCGGTTTTGACGGCATTGACCTGCCCGACGGCACGGTGTTGTTTACTTTGGTGTACGACGTTTTGGATCCGAATGCGGCCAGCGCTGCTATCGAATTTATAGACGATGCTGAATTCAGACAAATCACCGTGGCAAATTTTTGCGATCTCGGTTTGGGAAATCACGTCGTGCAAGGCGCTGTCGCTAAACTCACAACGACCACATCGGCGCAATCTGTGGAGACAACTACCAATCGTTTGGTTTTGGGCGCTAATCCGGCGGAAAATGGTCAGGCGCTTCCACTTTTCATAAGTGTTGAAAAAAATCAGAAAGCCCGGATTTCTATTTCGGATTTGAATGGGCGCATTTTAAAAACCGAAACTTCATCGCTGCACGAAGGCGAACAAACCATGAATTTTGCGCTTCCCCAAATGGCTTCCGGTATTTATCTTTTAAACCTTGAAGGGGAGCACTTCAGGAGCGTGGAAAAAATCTTGATCCGCTAATAAATTGTAGTATTCCTTTTAAGGAATTCCCCGTCCCGGTCACGCTCGGTGTCCGGGATTTTTTTTATTACAAATTCAACCAATAAGTCACTTTCAGCACCAGTGCGCGGTTTTTGACTCTTGCATTTTCAAAAAACTGGTCGGAAAAATAATTGTCCGTATAAACCAGAAACAAATCCGAGACGGGCAAGAAGCGCCATTGCAGACGCCCATTGAAGTTGATATTATTAGCCTGCGCATTGTATTGCCAAAAAGCGCTCAGAAACAACGAACGCGAGAACGATAATTCTGCCCGCGGGCCTACGAGCCAAAACTTTGCATCGTTGTAAGGCGCCGGCAGGTTGATGTCATTGTAAGCGTATGAAATGGCGAAAACGCCGTAAGGCTGAAAACGATAATTAAAAGTGCCTTCCACCTGAAAAATATTGCCGTTGAAATATTCACCGAGGTCTATTTCCACGTCGAAATAAAAATCTTTACGCAGGTCGGAATTATAATAAAGCCGGTAAGCATTGTAAGTATATTCAGAGCCTTCCGGCAATTCCAAACCGCCAGAATTGGTTGGGTCAAAGGAGAAGAAAAGGTAAGTATAATTGTGTCGCCAGCTCAGATACAATTCGCTGTTTCCCGGTAGTTCTGCAAAAGCGTAAGGAGCGAGCAACCGGTCGGTAAAATTGAAATCGGGCAGGTTTGCTGTAAATTCGGTATCTGCGCCAATGTTGAAAGATAAAACCCGCTTGGACCACCACTTGCTTTTCGGAAACAGGCGATGCCGCACGCCCGGCGAAATAGAGTAAAATCCCCGCCTCGGCACAAAGCCCATGTCCGCGCGATGATTCCGGCCGATGTATTGCGTCGGAAAAAAGAAGTTCCAATGCCGCGTGTAATAGCCCAGAAAGATAGCCGCCGCCTGTGCGTCGTCGTTATTTTGCGCCGAAATCGAACGGTGATAAAAAAATTCGCCTTCCCATTTATTGTCGGGCGAGAGCAAGTTGTATTCCAAACCAACCACGCGATTGTACCCCTTTTTGTCAATCGAATAACCGCCGTCTTTTTCTAAAAAATTTTCTTTATTCACCACCACCGCGCCGATGTAAGAGCGTTCAAAAATCCTGCGCTGCACGATGCCGACGGAGTAATTCGCGGGATTCAGTTTGATGTCGTCCACTTTTGCCGTTTGCATATTGAGCAGGCCGATGCGCCAGTTGTCGTCTAGTTTGCCGCTCAGGCGCGCGCCGGCGATGATGGGTACGTTCAGATTTCTGTTCACTGACACGGTGTCGCCATCGGTGGTTCTTTTGACAATCGTGCCGTTCGCCAGCCCGATTCTGCGACTGAAAAACGGACGGCTGCCCGGAAAGCCGAATTTGGAAAACAAGTCTTCGTTTTCGATAAAAAATTGCCTCCTTTCCGGAAAAAATAATTCGAAACGGCTGAGGTTCGTGATTTGCCGGTCCACCTCCACCTGCGAAAAATCAGGATTGAAAGTAAGGTCGAGATTCAGCGAAGGCGTGATGGCGATTTTGGCGTCGAAGCCCACGTTGGCTTTGTATTCGGTTGGCAGTTTGAATTCCTGATCGCGCTCCGCCCGCGCCGTGGCGAAAGGAATGAGCGA
>CALMIT010000385.1 GCA_937864255.1 uncultured Saprospiraceae bacterium | reverse complement strand
TGCAATTGTGCGTTGACAATCCCCCACGAATTTGAGAATATCGGAAAACCCCAGGGGTCGGAGTTGATAAATTTTACTTCGTATTGAAATCCGTCGCGCGTCAGCACGTAAAAAATAGGAGAAGTGGTGACGCCATTGCGATTGAGAATAGAATTGTATTCATTGGAATAGACGCGCCCTTCCACCGCCGCGCCGCCGCGATTGCCGGCCGCATTTTGGGTGACGGTGATATCCCAGGCCAGTACCACGCGCCGGTTGTCGGGCTGATTCGCCAATCGCGTCCAGGGCTGATTGTTCAAAAGATTGGGAAAAACATTGCCTGAATAGCTCGGATACTCCAGCGTGACCGTCCAAATGCCCTCTTCGCCGGGCTGCACCTGTATAACGCCCGGCACATAACCGGCGCCATTGGTAGTACCGCCTCCCGTTGGTCCGTTTTTTTCCTCCGTGTCGTTGTTGATAATGGCGATTCCGGTGTGTATGCCTGTATTGTCGTACAAAGTATGCACAGAGCCATCTGGTCTGAACACGCGCATAAAACCTCCCGAAATACCAATATGGCTCGAACCCACATTAATAAATTCACCCGCCCGCGCAAAAACTTTTAATTGCTGCGGTTCTTCCGCCCAAAAGAAAAGCCGGTAGCCCGGATATTGTAAAAAATCTTTGGAACCTTCCCCGAAAACAGACTGGATATTGCAAAAGACAACCACTAAAAACAACGCAAACTTGCGAATAGCATAAGTGCTTTTGAAAAGATCAAAAAAAGGGGAAGGAGAGAACATTTAGTGGTTATTTAGAAATTGGCAGATAATAGTTATGAGAACATGACTATTGAAGTCCCTGACCTTCCCCTGTTCGGGGGTAACCTCTTGAACGTCTCCTGCTCAAAAACGAGACGTTTAGTTATTATTTAGAAAGAATATGAGCCAGGGTGAGAGGATCATTTGTCCTTTAAAGGGTGTCTTGTTTGTATCTTCAAAAACGGACGCATCAATCCTGAACTCCAACAAATCTTGAATGCACAACTCTTACGTAGTACTTCAATAGCTGTGCCAATCCGTTTATAGCAAAACAATGCCGTGTATTGATTTTTCTCATGCTGCTTCCAGTTGCTCTTTTCGATGTACGGAATCTCAAAAATGTATTAAAAAGCTGTTAGAAAAATTCATATTTTTCAACTTTTAGCACCAAATTTTTATTAATTGACGCATACGCTAAATTTTTCAGAAATAAAAAATGAGCCCGGTAAAAAGATTTTTTCTACTGCTGAAACTTGATAAGAAAGACATTTACTACATCTACCTGTATGCTATTTTTTCAGGTCTCATTACGCTCACGCTACCTTTGGGTGTACAGGCGATAATAGGGCTGATTGCCGGAGGAGCCATATCGAGTTCCTGGATATTGCTGGTGCTGGTGGTTACTTTCGGTACGGCGCTCACAGGCATTTTGAAAATAATGCAACTGACCGTAACTGAAACGCTGCAACAGCGCATTTTTACAAGAGCCGCTTTTGATATTGCTTACAGGCTTCCGAGATTCAAAGTGGAGTCCATCCACGGCGAATATGCGCCCGAACTGGTCAATCGCTTTTTCGATACTCTGACACTTCAGAAAGGAATACCAAAAATTCTTACGGATTTTTCTACCAGCATTCTTCAGATTTTCTTCGGATTGCTGTTGCTTTCTTTTTACCATCCGTTTTTCATTTTCTTCAGCATTTTACTGGTGCTGATTGTCCTCGTCATTTTCAGGGTAACGGGGCCGCGCGGATTGTCCAGCAGCCTTACCGAATCGAAGTATAAATACAAAGCCGCTTCCTGGCTGGAAGAACTGGCGCGTTCGATGGGCACTTTCAAACTGGCAGGCAAAAGTGATTTGCCGCTTGAAAAAACGGATGCGCTGGTCAGCAATTATCTGGACGCCCGCAAACAGCATTTCAAAGTACTCGTCACGCAATATTCAAGCATAGTTGCTTTCAAAGTATTTATTACGGCCGGGCTTCTGATACTGGGCAGTATTTTAGTAATTGATAACCGACTCAATATCGGACAATTTGTAGCGGCGGAAATCGTCGTAATCCTTATCATGGCTTCGGTCGAAAAACTAATCCTCGCTATGGAAACGATTTACGACGTACTCACCGCGCTGGAAAAACTCGGCAGCCTGACCGACATCCCTATCGAACAGGAAGGCGAGGGCATTCCTTTTGAAGCCATAGACACCGGCAAAGGAATCTCGGTCGAACTGAAAGATGTATCGTACCAATTTCAGGACGCCGAAAAGCCGGCGCTGGACAAGATTAATTTAAAAATAAAACCCGGCGAAAAAGTGTGCATCGCAGGTTACAACTCTGCCGGAAAATCTACTTTACTGCACGTCATTACGGGTATTTATACAAATTTTACCGGTTCGCTGACTTTCAATGACGTGCCGTTTCGCAGCCTTAACATTGTGAGTCTTCGCGCCCACATCGGCGACCACCTTCCACAGGAAGATATTTTCAAAGGAACTTTACTGGAAAATATTTCCATAGGTCACCGGGATGTGAGTTTGCAGGATGTCATTTTTGCAGTGGAAAAAGTGGGATTGAAAAGTTTTGTAGAGCGCCTGCCGCTGGGTTATAATACGATGTTACTGCCTGGCGGCAAAAACTTGCCGCGTAGCATCATTGCCAAAATTATTCTGGCGCGCAGCATTGCTTCCAAGCCTTCGCTCCTCGCCATCGAGGAGCCATTTTCTTTTTTGGAGCAGCAGGATCGGGAAAAAATCAGTGAGTTTCTTACCGCTGATGAAAATACCTGGACGCTTTTGATAGTATCCGACGATCCGATTATCGCCGCCAAATGTGAGCGAATAATCGTGATGCGAAACGGGAAAATACTCGAATCAGGTGCGCTCGCCGAAATCAAAGAAAGTGAGCATTACACCAAAATTTTCAAAACAGAAAAGTATCAATAAAACACAACACAGAATATGCTGAATATTTCGGAAAATACCATTTTGAATAAAGTGGATACTTCCAAATACCGGTCTTTTCAAAAAATGTCTTTGCCAAAAGCCAATCTTCTTTTCAAAAGATGGCTCACCGGCACGCTCGTCGGCCTGTTGATAATGCTGCTGTTGCCCTGGACGCAAAATATCAGGACACGAGGCTCCGTGACTACTCTACGCCCCGACCAGCGCCCCCAGACAATTCATACCACCATTGCCGGACGTATAGAAAAATGGTACGTCAGGGAAGGCGAAATAGTAAAAAAAGGAGACACCATCGCTCATCTTTCGGAAATAAAAACCGAATATTTTGACCCGCAACTTGTGTATCGGACGGGCGATATGGTAGAAGCCACCGAGAGCGCTATCGGCGCCTACGAAAGCAAAGTACAGGCGCTGGAAAACCAAATTCTTGCCATGCAGCAGGAACTGGCTTTCAAAAAAAAGCAACTGGAAAATAAAGTAGCGCAGGGAAGGCTGAAAATTGTCTCGGACAGCATCGAGTTTGTCAGGGCGGGTATTGATTTTGAAACCGCACAAAAGCAATACCTGCGCACCAAAGAGTTGCACGAAAAAGGTTTAAAATCACTCACCGAACTGGAGCAGAAAAACCTGAAAATGCAGGAAAGCAAAGCAAAAAAAACCGAAGCGGAAAACAAATGGCTGGTCAGTAAAAATGAAGTTGACAACCCCCGCCTGGAATTATTTACCCTGCAAAATGAGTACGCAAATAAAATTGCAAAAA
>CALMIT010000384.1 GCA_937864255.1 uncultured Saprospiraceae bacterium | reverse complement strand
TCGGTTTTTGGGATGGCCTCTTCCAGAGTTCTCTGGAGGGGGCTTTTTTTTTTGAATATAATCGTGATGCAGCAGATTTTGTGGTTTGAATTTTATGGAATAAAAAAATTAATTTTTTTTTATTCAGGGTAACTGATTGATTTATAGCTTCTTGTAAAGAAGTGTATTTTAAAAAGCAAAAGATAAAAAGCTGATATTATAAAATTGACACATATTTTGCAGGTAAAGAACTGAGGCAACAATTCTAAAGAAGCAACAACTCCAAAACTACACCTGACGGCATCCTTCTTCCGCCGGAATTTCATAAGCGAATCTTAAGTCTGGTATCGGTTTCAAAGGCATCGGTTTGCCTGATTAATAATGGTTTTTAGACACATACTATTAAATTTTTGCGCTTATGAATCACAACAACTGCACAGGCCGGAATTCCGGCATGAGGGGGTATTCCAAAATTTTGGAATCAGGGTTTAAAAAAATTCTTTCCCCAAAAATCTTTCTTTTAAAAATTCTCCTTTTGATCCTTTTCGGCGGATTTTTCAACGACGTGAAAGCCGAACACTTACCTGTAAAATGGAATAATGTACTGGTACCTTGTGATGACACGATCAACGGCTCCCTGGATCAGGAGTGCAAATTTATCATATCGGGCGCGGTGCTTATTGAGCCTGATACACTGACTTGTCCCTGCCCTTTGACCGTTTTGGTGCGCTACAATTTTTCAGACACACTGGCTATTGGCAATATTGACAATCTGAGCGACACCTTTCATGTGAGAAATGCTTACCAGTATTTAAACCAGTTTTTGACAGCTGAGGTTTTCGACAATGCCGGTACCCGGTATTGTGAAGTAGTAATTCGAGTCGAAGACAAACTGGCGCCGCAACTGACTTGCAATACCTTGCAGGTAAACTGCAATGCAGATACCAGCGCCGCGGCTATCGGTTTTCCTCTTGTCGTGGAAAATTGCGATCAAAACGTCACCCTTTCGAGGTTGGATCAATTTATCCCGCTGGATTGTACAAACCCTTTGGGAAGGATAGGGGCAATAGCGCGTACCTGGATAGCTATAGATGCCAGTGGGAACCGCGATACTTGTACCCAGACCATTTTCCTTTTAAGAGCGGATACTTCGCAAGTGACGATTGCTCCGATGGTTATTTTGCCTTGCACGAATCCCGATACTACCCCGGCGAATACAGGCTATCCGCTTTTGGACGGCGTCCCGATGTCGGCAAATGCTTTTTGTAATTTGTGGGTGGTGAGAGGACCGACCGTGTTGATAGATTCTTGTGACGGCGCTGAAAAGAAATTTTTAAGAACCTGGTTTGTGAATGATAATTGCATATCTGGTGCGGTAAAAGAGCTAAACCAGACCATAGAAATTCGGGACACCACGCCCGCCGTTGTTACCTGCCAGGATACAATATTCGCCGGGACAGATCCTGGTATTTGTACGGGCACGATTTTGCTGCCAAATCCGGTGATTACGGATGATTGTACCACGTCGTTTACAATAGATGTGGAAATAACCGGGGTCGGAACAGGATTTGGGCCGCACCCGAATTTATTACCGGGCATTTACGAGGTAATTTACCGGGTTCGGGATTGTTCCGATTCGGTGTCGGTTTGCAGTTCTGTGCTATTGCTTGAAGATACCGAAGAGCCTACGGCTATTTGCAGGGAATTTACGGTTGTGAGCCTAAATTCAACGGGTATTGCAAATGTGCCGGCGCAGTCCTTTGACGAAGAAAGCTACGACAACTGCGACAATATTGGTTTTTTGGCAAGTCGGGACGGCATCAATTTTACACCGACCGTCAGGTTTGATTGCAATGATTTGGCCGATGATTCGATCATGGTTGTTTTGAGGGTGTATGAACAAAGCCGCCCGGATGTTTTTGCGGATTGTATGGTGATGGTTGATGTACAGGATAAATTGAAACCTATTGTCAATTGCCCGCCGAACCGGACAGTGGATTGTAGTTTTGATTTTTCAAATCTTGCGATTTTAGGTAGCCCGACGGTCATAGAACCTTGTCCCTATACTTTGACCGATACGACCATTTTTAATTTAAACCAGTGTGGTGTGGGAACGGTTTTGCGGATTTTCAAAGCAACCGATTCGAGCGGCAACATGGGCATTTGTACGCAAACTATCACCGTTGAAAACCAGTCGCCTTTTAATCTTTCGATGATACAATGGCCGCCGGATACAACTTTTAATACCTGCAATCCTGACCTGAATCCGAATAACCTGCCGCCGCCGTACAACCGCCCGCGGTTCACAGCCGATTCTTGTGCGATGGTTGTAGTCGGGCATACCGACGACAGGTTCGACGTTTCATTTCCGGCCTGTTTTAAAATATTCAGAAAATGGACGGTCATGGATTGGTGTACCAACCAACAATGGACGCATGTCCAAAAATTGATAGTAATGGACAATACGCCGCCGGTCATTACCTGTCCGGGAAATATCACCGCACCTGCCTCGGCTAATTGCACGGCTACCATGGTGACAATTCCTCCGGCAACGGCCACCGACTGCGACCCGAATGTAAAAATCACCAATAATTCGCCCTACGCAACCAGCGGAGGCGCCGATGCCCGCGGGGTGTATCCTGGCGGCACGACGATAGTGACTTTCACGGCGCGGGATGGCTGCGGCAATTTTAAAACCTGCACCACGCGTGTAACCGTAACTGACCAGACGGCGCCTACTTTGAAAGTTATCAATCAATTGGCGATAGAATTGGGACGCATCGGAAACGTGGTGGATGCCACGCTTTTTGCGACGGCTTTCAATACGGGCAGTTTTGATAATTGCACGGCGAATTCGGATTTGAAATTTACTATCCGCCACCGCGATCCGAGTGCTACCACGCCGCCTACGACCACTTCATTGACCTACACCTGCGACGACATCGGCATTGACACCGTGGAAGTGTGGGTGATGGATTTGGCCGGAAATTCGGAGTTTGTAATTGTGACGGTGGACGTACAGGATAATTTTATGAATTTCTGCGGCAGCACTGCCACCAATAACCGGACGGCTACCATTTCGGGAACTGTAAAAACAGAAAGCGGAAAAGCAGTGGCCGGAACAACGCTCAAACTGAGCGGCGGAACAAATAAAACGACCGTCACCAACGCCGACGGCTATTATGAATTCAAAGATTTGGAAAAAGGTAAAAACTATACCGTCACCCCTGAAAAGAACACAGACCTGCTGGACGGTGTGACGACGTTTGACCTGGTCTTGATAAGTAAGCACATTTTGAATGAAGAATTGCTCAATTCGCCTTTCAAAGTTATTTCGGGCGATGTGAATAATTCGCACGGCATTTCCACTTTTGACCTGATAGCGCTGCGCAAGGCGATTTTGCGAATGGAAGATCATTTTCCGAACAACGCTTCCTGGAAATTTGTAAAAAAAGGATTCGTTTTCTCCGACCCGGCTAACCCGATGGCGTCTAATCCGCCGCGTGTTATTACGATTTCAAATCTTGACAAAGACACGAACGGACTTGATTTTACGGCGACCAAAGTGGGCGACGTAAATGGCAACGCCAGCGGAAATCTGAATGCGGTGGACGATCGCGAAACCCCGCTGCCCCTCGCTATCCATATCCGTGATCAGGAATTTGAGCGGGGAGAAATGATGGATGTGAACCTGTCGGTTGCGGAAGCCCGCGAATTTTTTGGTTGGCAGGGCGTGGTACAATTTGACCCCGAAAAACTGGAA
>CALMIT010000383.1 GCA_937864255.1 uncultured Saprospiraceae bacterium | reverse complement strand
GCAGCAATCATCAGGGGCCAAACAGGTAAAGACGAGTCTTACCTCCTTTTTCGCACCTCGTTTTGTTATCACAGCTTTTTTAAAAAACACTACTAAAACACTGAAAACTAAAACTATAGAATCATGAAAAACTACTTTCAAAATACTCCGGCACGACTTGGGCGCCGGAGGTGCAGTATTGATACTCGCTATGCTTTTCTCTGTTGTCTGTACAAATGTACTTGCCGGTTTTCCTGATTTGAAGGACACTTTTTCCTTTTTCGGCCACCCCAAATTTTCGGGATTTAAAAAAGATGAAAGGAGGCTTGATAATGCTTTTTTCTGACTTTGTCTCTGCCGGTATTTTGGTGCATCAAGTCGTCATAGCTATCGTGTGAAGCTTACCTGCGCCTCCTTTTTCATCCTTCGTTTTGTTTGTCATAACTTTTTCGAAAACTAAAAACTAAAACCCTATGAAATCATGAAAACCCTTTTTTTCAAAATGCTCCGGCGCTACTTTTGCGCCGGAGATGCAGTATTGATACTCACTATGTCTTTTCGGTTTTGTTAGTACAAATGTACCCGGTCATTTTCGGGTGGGCACGGACACTTTTTCCTTTTTTGGCCACCCCAAATTTTCGGGATTACTCTACGATGATGTCTTCGATGACAATCTCGGTTAATGCTTTTTGCTCGTCAGGCGTGTGGCTGTACCAATCAGCTTCTGAAGTAAGAAGGCCAAGACGGATTAATGCGGCGATAATTAAGGCGATCATAGCTTTAAAATTTTAAGGTGATATAATTAGGTTGATTTTCCATGGTGACTTTGTTCTTTTATCGTTCAATTGATGCAACAAAATTATCTCCCCGCATCAGGGTACACACGGACACTTTTGCTTCATTCGGCCACCTCAAATCAGGGTGATTAAAATCACCGTTTTCGGACGGCGGGCGTCCGAAAATCTTTATTCCGGCGATTTAACTGTTGAAGAATCTGGTGAAATGCTTGTTTAATTTTCTATTCTGTTTATATTTGTCAGCGAGCGCTAACAAAACTTAGTATCCACGATTTTCATCATCCGTTGTAGTACACTCCAATTCTCTAAAAGGCTTCGAAACTGTTCATTTATTCACCCCTTAGATTCATAAGGCAGGTAGTGCTCTTTTTTTGTTTTGCACAAGCAAGCGATCATATTGTTTAGACACAACATACTATTTTTATGCGGAGTCCTGAGTTTCAACAACTTATCGAGCTGGTAGATATTATGAAAAATTGTCTGACGGCATTTTGCAAAATGACTCGGAGGCAGCGATTCATTTTGGTTTGGATGAAGACAGCAGGAACTACCGGCGGCTCAGAGAAGGACTGCTTGAAAAGCTGCTCAACACCCTGATTTTTGTGGATGTGACCAATTCGGAATTTTATCCCTCCCAAATCGCCTATTACAGTCTTTGGAAAGAATATGCCGCATTGAAAATCGCGCACGGCCGCGGCGGGAGATTCATTTCTATCAACCTGGCAAAAAAACTTTTAAAAACCGCTATGCGCTTCGAATTCACGGAAGCCACCGTGGACCTGGCGCGCATATTGAAAAGTTATTACTCGAAAGACCCGGAAAAACAAAAAGAATACGGCGAGCAAAGTGAAATAATGTGGCAAAATCTGAAAATGCAGGAATACGAAATCCTGGCACAGGAATGTTATGAGAAACTGATAATGCCTTACGTCGTGACGAAAGCGCCCAAAGAAGAAACTTCCAAACTCGCCCACGAATACATCGAAAAACTGGATCAAACACCTAAAACGCTGCGCACGCGCATGTTCCAGATTTATTATTACTCCATTAAAGTGGCGGAGGTGATGAGCGCCAACCAATGGAAAACAACGGTGGAAGTATGCGAGGAAGCGATCCAGATTTTGGGCAAAGACGAGTCTTTTTCGAAAAGAGTGATCAGTCTTTTTTTGCACCAGCAAATTGTGGCGTTCACCATGCTCGGCAATTACCAAAAGGCAGAAGAAAAGGTGCTGGAAAGCCTTCGCCACCTGCCCGCTTATTCCAACAATTGGTTTAAAGCACATGAATTATATATCATGTTGCTCCTGCACAGCGACCAGTTTCAGAAAGCCTGGGAAACATCCAAACCGCTGCTTAAACATCCGCGAATGGAATCATTGTACCAGCCCGACAAAGAAATGTGGCGGGTTTATGAAGCCTATCTTCACCTGCTCGTGGCTTTGGACAAGATACAGCTTTCGCCGCGTGAAAAAGGCGAAAGCAAAAAATTCAGGGTGAGCAAATTGCTCAATGAAGTACCTGTTTTTTCAAAAGATAAACGTGGAATGAATATTCCGCTGCTCATCGTGCAAATTTTCTTTCTGTTGCTGGACGACCGGTTTGACGAAGCGGACTACCGCATCGAGGCGGTCATGAAATATTACCAGCGCCATCTCAAAGAAGACGACCAAAGTTACCGTACAAACTGTTTTTTGAAAATGCTGGAAGCGCTCAAATCTTCCGGTTTTGACAAAAGAATCGCTCCCGAAAAAATAGAAAGCTGGATGTCAAAACTCGAAAAAATACCCCTTGACATTTCGAGCCAGGCACACGAAATCGAAGTCATACCCTACCCCCGCCAGTGGCAACTCGGTTTGGAATGTCTGGTCAAAGGCAGATAATCGGGGCGTCAGTTTTTCTTTTTAAAAAAGTAGTAAATCAGCACGCCTGCGGCAGCCATTGCAATACCCGCCCAGGCTTGTGCGGGCTTGCCTGCCAATGTGAAAGCCAGAAACCAGACAGATATGGTAATGAAAATAAGCGGCGTGAGCGGATATGCAAACACGCGGTAAGGGCGATTGACTCCGGGGTGTTTTTTTCTAAAAATAAAAATGGAAGTGCCGGCCAAAGTCATGAAAAGAATATCCATAAAAACGACGTAAGAAATCAGGTTTTCAAAAGTACTCCAAAAAATAAGCAGCACGATTGCCCACACCGATTGAGCTATGATGGCATTCACGGGAGTTTTCCAGCGCGGGTGTACTTTTGAAAGTTGTTTGAAAAAAATGCCGTCGTTTGCCATGGCAAAATAAATTCGCGGCGCCGAAAGCGTATAGATGCCCGCCGTTCCAAAAGTTGATATCGCTATCAGCAAGGCAACAAATACGCCTCCTTTTTGAAAAATAACGCCGACCGCATCGGCAGCCACCGCCGAACTACCGGCAATATCTTCCACAGGCAAAAGAAACAAGTACGACAAATTGGTCAGTAAATAAGTGATCACGACCACTATCGTACCGAGCAACATGGCACGCGGCACGGTGCGCTCCGGGTTGACAGCTTCGCCCGCAAGATAGCTGGCATGGTGCCACCCTCCGTACGACCACAAAACGCCCACCAAAGCCAGCGCAAATGAGGAAGATTGAAATCCGCGAACGGAAAAAGACGACGCGATACTGCCCGAATTAAAAAAGAACCAGGCACCGGCCGCCACGATAAAAAAGATGCCCGCCAGTTTGAGACCCGTAAATATTTTCGCAAAATATTCGCCTAGTTTGACGCCAAAAATATTGATAACCGTGACCACCACTATCCCAGCCAGCCCGATTATCCGCACGCCGCCGGAACCAACGTGCAGCAGGTAATCAACGTATCGCGCGAAGGCCAGCATCAGTGCAGCAATAGCGCCGGTACTGATCACCGTGAAGGAAATCCAGCCGTATAAAAATGCCACCAGCGGCCCGTAAGCCTCTTTCAAATAAACATAC
>CALMIT010000382.1 GCA_937864255.1 uncultured Saprospiraceae bacterium | reverse complement strand
GGCGGCGGCGGCGGCCGCGTCGGGCGAGCGGCGCGAGACCGACGAGCGGCGCGGGCTGGCGAGCTGCGGCAGGCCGAGCGGCCGCGGCGCGTCGAGCCTCGCGGCGCCGCCGCTCCAGCCCGCCGCTTCCGCGCCTGTGCAAGCTCCCTTATCCAGCCTGTCGGGCGAGGTAGAAATTGTGGAAATGGATCGCATGCGCAGACTCATCGCCGACCACATGGTGATGTCCAAACATACTTCGCCGCACGTCACTTCTTTTGTGGAAGTAGATGTGACCAACATCGTACAATGGCGCGAACGCGTGAAAGGAGAATTTCAAAAGAAATTCGGCGAAAAAATCACCTTCACGCCTGTTTTTATTGAAGCTGTGGTGCGAGCCATTCACGATTTTCCGATGGTAAATGTGTCGGTGGATAAAGACAAAATTTTGGTAAAAAAATCTATCAACATAGGCATGGCCGCCGCACTGCCTTCCGGTAATCTGATAGTGCCGGTTATAAAAAATGCCGACCATCTGAATCTTGTCGGATTGACCAAACAAGTGAACGATCTTGCGAATCGCGCGCGTGCCAATAAACTGAAACCCGAAGAAATACAGGACGGCACTTTCACCCTGACCAATGTGGGTACTTTTGGCAACGTGATGGGCACGCCTATCATCAACCAGCCCCAGGTAGCCATACTCGCTACCGGCGCTATCCGCAAAAAACCGGCGGTGGTCGAGACCGAATATGGCGATCTGATAGCCGTGCGACACATGATGTTCCTGTCGCTTTCTTATGACCATCGCGTCGTGGACGGCGCTTTGGGCGGTTCGTTCTTGCGGAGAGTAGGCGATTATCTCGAACAGTTCGATTCGAAGCGCTCCGTTTAAAAAGGAGCTTAAGTATAAAAACCGATGCGATTTTTTATTTCACTGCTCTGCCTTCTTTGTTCGACGGTTTGGCTTGCAGGCCAGCCATCATTGCGTGCAGTGAAAAAAACTGCGGAATTGCTGATCAAAGAAGAAAAATATGGACAGGCGCTTCCGCTCTTTACTTACCTCGAAACCGGCGATCCCGGCGATGTGCAGGTGAAAAAAATGCTGGGAATATGCCAGTTTCACCAAAATCAAATTCCTGCCGCTATTCGCAATTTACAAGCTGCGGTAATTCATAAAAAAACGAATGACGAGGACACCAACTGGTATCTCGCCTCTGCCTATCATGCGGATCATCAATTTGAAAAAGCGGTGGATTTTTATAAAATATTTTTAAAAAAAGCAGAAGAAAAAGACCCGCGCCGCCCCGCAACGAAAGAAAAGATACTCAACTGCGCTTTCGGGCAAAGGAATACTATTTTAAAAAAAGAAATCATCGTGGAAAATTTGGGCGGTACGGTCAACTCGGCAGGTGATGAGTTTGCGCCGGTGATTAGCCCTAACCATGAAAATAAAATTTACTTTTCCGCCGGAGTCAATTCGCCGAAAGACGAAAAACCGCAGGGTGTGCAGATTTTTTTTACTACCCAAAATGGCGAGAAATGGATGCCCGCGCAGCCGCTTTCAAAAAATGTTGATAGTACCGGCCGCGAGATTTTACTTGAATTTGACGAGCAGGGACAAAAAATGTATTTTTTCAAAAGTGCCGCCGCGTCTGCCGGGGAAATCCTTGTCAACGATTTTCAACTGCCACAAAAACCGACGCCTTTTAAAAGTCCTTTGCGGGTGGACAGAGGCGACATGACGATTTGCCTGCCCAATGATTCTACGCTTATTTTTGCCAGCAATCGCGCCGGCGGTTTTGGCGGCTTTGATTTGTGTTTTTCGGTATTAAAAGATGGGTAATGGGCTTTGCCGGCCAACCCCGGGGCGCTTATTAATTCCGGTTTTGACGAGACAAGCCCGTTTTTATGCAAAGACGGCG